>JBEKDQ010000438.1:0-1603 GCA_050014275.1 Desulfobaccales bacterium
CTGGGAGACTGCAAAGCAGACCCCGGTGACGATGATAGCCGGCAAGACTTCCATGGCGGATTTCCAACCGCTCATGGTCACCACCAGCCAGAGGGGCACGATGATGGACAAAAAGGGGAGCTGCCGGCCCACGATGGAGCTGATGTGCATCAGGTCCAGGCCGGTGACCCCGGCGGCCACCACAATGGGGATGCCGATGGCGCCAAAGGCCACCGGTGCGGTGTTGGCAATCAAACAGACACCGGCGGCGTAGACCGGTTGAAAACCGAGGCCCACCAACATGGCGGCGGTGATGGCCACCGGGGTGCCGAAACCCGCGGTGCCTTCCAGGAAGGCACCGAAGGCGAAGGCGATTAGCAGGGCCTGGAGGCGGCGGTCATCGGTGATGCAGGCCAGAGAGTTCTTGATAATCTCGAATTCGCCGGATTCCACCGACATGTTGTAGACCCAGATGGCGGTGATAATGATCCAGACCACGGGGAAGAGGCCGAATAACATGCCGTTCAGGGTAGCCATGACCGCCAGGCCCACGGGCATGCCCCAAACCAGGATGGCCAACAAGACGGCCGCCAGGGTGGCAAAAAAGGCGGCGTGATGCCCTTTGGAGCGCCGGATGCCAAGCATGTATAGAAGAATTAATAAGGGAACCGCGGCTACCAGGGCCGAGAGGCCCAGGTGGCCCAAAGGGATGTAATTTTGAATCCACTGCATCAATGCGCCCTCCTTTATAAAAAATAAATAAAAACCTCTCATCGATTCGCAAAAAAATCCGGCCAGAAGAGTGAGGTGCTTTGGGAAGGCAGCGGTTAATCACCTCCTTTTTCCCTGGGCCGGGGAAAGGTGGTCCCATCAGGCGGTTCCGCCATCAGGTGGCGGATTTGGCTGCCTCGGCCACTGCCTCGGCGATATGCTGTACCTTGATCTTACCGCCCCGCATCTCAAGTCCGCCGCGGAGCTGCAGGACGCAGCCGGGGCAGTCGCTCACCAGGAGGTCGGCGCCGGTGGCGGCCACTGCGTCCAGCTTGTTTTTCAGCAGCTCCCCGGAGATTTCCGGAAAATCCACGGAAAAGGTGCCACCCATGCCGCAGCAAACCTCTTCATTCTTGGCGGGCAGATACTGATAACCCGCGATCTTCAAGAGTTCCCGGGGAGGCCGGGTCACCTTGAGACCCCGGCACAGGTGGCAGGGGGCATGGTAGGCCACTTTCCGGTTCCGGGCCAGGAACTCTTCCGGGCTAACCTTGAGGACTTCGGTCAGGAAGGAGCTGAAGTCCATCATCTTTGCCGCCAATTGGTGCGCCTTGACCCCCACTCCCGGTTCCCGGGCCAAGAGGAGGGGATAGGTGACCTTGATATGCGAGCCGCAGGAGGCGCAGAGGGTCAGGATCTGATCGTAATCCACCGGGTCCAGGGCCCGCAGGTTCTGGATGGCCACTTCCCGGGCCAGATCCAGCTCACCCATGCATTTGGCCGGCAGGCCGCAGCAGGTCTGGTCCTGGGGGTAGTCCACCCGGACCTGGCGGTCTCTCAGCAGCTTGACCAGGGCCTCGCCCTGTTCAGGATAGACAAAATCCACCAGACACCCGCCGAACAAGGCGACCCG
>JBEKDQ010000439.1:0-1588 GCA_050014275.1 Desulfobaccales bacterium
TTTTCCAGGGCGTCTTGCAAGGCCAGGGCGTTGATGACCGTGGCCAGCATGCCGATGTAGTCGGCCACGGCCCGTTCAATCCCCTGGGCGCTGGCCTCCAGCCCCCGGAAGATGTTACCGCCGCCCATCACCACGCCCACCTGGACTTTTAGCGCCACCACCGCCTTGATCTCCAGGGCAATGGCCTTCAGGGTGGCGGGGTCCATGCCGAACTTTTTATTGCCCGCCAGGGTCTCGCCACTCAACTTGAGAAGGACGCGATGATATTTGGGGGTCTGCGGCGCCATGGCGTTAAGTCATAATCCCACCTGGAATCGGCTGAAGCCTTTGACCTGGAGTTCTTTCCCCACCTTCTTTCCCACTTCTTTGAGAAACTGGCTGACGGTCTGCTCCGGATTTTTCACAAAGGGCTGCTCCAGGAGGCAGACTTCCTTATAAAACTTTTCCAGGCGGCCGACTACCATTTTTTCGATGATCTGGGCCGGCTTGCCGCTCTCCTGGGCCTGGGCCGCATAGATGGCCCTTTCCTTGGAGACGGTCTCGGCCGGCACCTGTTCCCGGCTGACCGCCAGGGGATTGGTGGCGGCCACCTGCATGGCCAGGTCCTTGGCGGCGGCCACCGCCTCAGGGGCGGCGTCGCCGCCGCTAAGCTGCAACATCACCCCGATCTTGCCGCCATGGTGAATGTAGGCGGCCACCAGGTCGCCGCGATAGCGGCTGAAGCGGCGCACCTGGCACTTCTCCCCGGTCTTGGCGATGACTTCATTGAGGTAGTCAGCCACGTTCAATCCGGGAGAGTGAGGGTGGCGCTGGGCCAGCAACTCATCCACCGTTTCCAGGGCGGCCGCGGCCAACTGCTCCGCCAGGCGGGAGCCCAACTCCTGAAAGGAGTCGGTTTTGGCGACAAAATCGGATTCACAGTTCACTTCCAGAAGCACCCCGGAGTGATGATCCGGGCTGACATGGGCCCAGACGCAGCCTTCGGCGGCGGTCCGGCCGGCTCGCTTGCTGGCCACTGCCAGGCCCTTCTGGCGCAGGTAGGCCACCGCGGCCTCCAGGTCGCCGTCCGTTTCCTTCAGGGCCTTTTTACAATCCATCATCCCGGCGTCGGTCCGGTCACGCAGGGTTTTTACCATTTCGGCGGTTATCTCCAAGTAATCTCTCCTTGCCACCCGGCCATTTTTTACATTGGGGAACGGCCAGGCGGAAAATGGGAACAGTTTAACTCACCGGAGAACAGAGACGCTTTGCCGGTGAGCCTGCTTCCCCCTTAGGCCTCGATTTCTGCCGCTTCCTCAGCGGAGGGTTCGGCCGGCCGGATCGGCGGGACCTTCGAGGGTTCCCGGAACACGACCTCCAGGGCCGGGGCCGGCGCCGCTTCTGGCATCAGGGCCGCGGCAGCCTCCTTATCCAACTGTCCCTGGAGGCGCTCTACCGCCAGTTTTTTGCCTTCCAGCACCGCGTCGGCGACGCGGGAGGTGAGGAGGCGGATGGCGCGGATGGCATCGTCATTGCCCGGGATGGGATAATCGATCTCCGTGGGATCGCAGTTGCTGTCCACGATGGACACTAAGGGGACGTGCACCTT
>JBEKDQ010000440.1:0-1585 GCA_050014275.1 Desulfobaccales bacterium
ACCCGGTGTCGTCCCCTCGCAGGGGAGAGGGGATTTATTGCATCGATATAATATGTTGATATCGCTGAAATTACAATGGCATAGAGTTTAACTGCGAGATAGTGTAATCTTCCCCTTGCAATTTTGTTGCCGGACACTACTGAGTTCAACCTGGATAAGTCCTCCTCCCCTTTCAGTGAGGTCATTGGCAAGGGTCACCGCAGGTCTCGAATAATGGCCCGGATGGTCTTTTCCTGGGATTCGATACTCTCCGTCAGCTTGAATTGGACCAGGGCCCTGAGCAGATTCTGTTCCCGGTCCCGGACCTTGAAATAGACATTGCCCTCCAGGTAGTCGGTGAAGAATCGCAGTCCCAGCTCGAAGGCGATGAGGCGGATGGCGTCGTACAGATATTCATAGTCATTCCCGGTGAGAAAACCGCCGGCCCGGGAGAGATAACCCATCAGGATAGCCCGGCAGAGTTCGGGCTCGAAGCGCACCGTCTCCCAAGACTTGCTCTCCTCTCCCAGGGGATTGCAGCCCGAGCGCAGGCAGTCGCCGATGTCATAATGGACCAAGCCGGGCTTGACGGTATCCAGGTCCACCAGGCCGACGGCTTGTCCGCTGGCCCGGTCCACCATGACATTGTTCACCTTGGGATCGCCGTGGATCGGACGGAGCTGGAGCCTTCCCTGCGCCCTGGCCGTCTCCAGGACCTGGGCCCAGTCCCGGCGCTGGCCAATGGACCGCAGGCCGGAAGCCACCTCGGGGGATTGGCCGGCCCCCTGCCTAATTAACACCTCGTCAAAGTGCCGCAGGTAGCCGGGAGTCTCGTGAAACCCCTGCAGGGTGTCGGCCAGGCTGGCTGGGTCCAGATCGCTCAGGAGCGCATGGAACAGCCCCAGGGCGTAACCCACCTCCCGGGCATGCTCCAGATCCTGGATGACCTCCAGGGATTGGGCGTTTTCAATAAAGCTGAGGGCCCTCCAGAAGGAGCCCTCGGGATCGAGCCAGTGGTCGGCGCCGTCTCGGGTCAACAGCACCCGGGGCACCTCCCAGCGGCGGCCCGGGCCCGGGGAGACTACTGCCAGCCGCCGGCGCAGGTGCTCGGTACAGGTGCGCAGGTTTGCCATGACCAGCTCCGGCCGGCGAAATACCCGGGTGTTGAGTCGCTGCAGGAGCAAATGCGGTTCGCCGGCCGCCTCCAGGTCCCTGGGGTCGCCGCGCACCGTCACCAGGAAGGTGCCATGAATGTTGCCTTGGCCATAGGCTTGCACCTGGAGGATTCGCCCCGGCGGGGCAAATTGCGCGGCTGCGGCTAGAAGCTGGGGCAAGGTTTGGTCTCTCGGATACTAAGTACTTGATTTCTTAAATATGGTAACGTTTCTTGTCGCCCCCCCTCACCCCAGCCCTCTCCCCCGCCGGGGGGAGAGGGAGTATTTCAAGCGTTGGCTCTTTATCCCCTCTCCCCCAATGGGGAAGAGCGACTGTCTTGTTTGTCAAGCTGCAATAGGCAGCTGTGGGTTCCAGTAGGTACCGTTTTTGAGCATGGCATTAAGGATCACCAGGATTTTGCGCATGCAGGCAGTGAGGGCCACCTTAGGCG
>JBEKDQ010000441.1:0-1573 GCA_050014275.1 Desulfobaccales bacterium
CTCAAGACCATTCAAGGCCAATCCTTTCAAGTCCTGTCCGCGGCCCACCTGGCGATGGTGGCCTCGGGCACCGCCACCCTGGAGGCGGCCCTGGCGGGGACGCCCATGGTGATCGTCTACCGGCTGTCGCCCCTGAGCTACCGGGTAGGGAGGCTGCTCATCCGGGTGGAGCATGTGGGCATGGCCAACCTCCTGGCCGGGGAACGGCTCTTCCCGGAGCTGATCCAGGGAGACTTTACCCCGGAGCGCCTGGCCAGTGAGGCACTGGGCTGGATGGAGGATCGGGAGCGCCTCGCCGCCCTGGGGCCGGGCCTGGCCCGGATCGTTAGGAGCCTGGAGGGCCTTGACGCCTCGCAACGGGCGGCCCAGGTGGCCCTGGAGTTGATGGCTGGGGGGGGGAAAAATAGAAAAAAATTAGGGAATTATATACTTGACTCCCTCAATCATCCCCTGTAGGGACGGGGTTTCCCCGGGGCGGCGAGACGCCGCCCCTACGATAGAGACGTAATGGGGAGTCAAATATATAATTCCCAAAAAATATTTGCCATTGCCTAAGTTTAGAGGGGTCTTATCTTATTAGATGAGAGAGATCTTTGACTCATTGCGGCATCTTGCCGTTTCCCCCGCAAAAATCAAAGAAACTGAAAACTGAGACCTGAATAGCGAAAACCCAAAACCGAATACCGAAAACAGAAACAGAAAACTGTCTGTCAGGAGGTGGCATGGCCATGATTAAAAAGATTCAATCTTTGCTGGGCCCCGAGGCGGATGACCTTTTGACCCATACTTGTAAGGGGTTTCCCAAAGAGAGCCTGCACCTGCCGGGGCCGGACTTCATCGACCGGGTCTTAGTGGGGAGCGACCGCTCAGCCAGGGTGTTGCGTTCCCTGGCGGCCCTCTTCGGCCATGGCCGCCTGGCTGGCCGCGGCTATCTCTCCATCCTGCCGGTGGACCAGGGGGTGGAGCATTCCGCCGGGGCCTCCTTTGCCCCTAATCCCATCTATTTCGATCCTGAAAACATCGTCAAGTTGGCCCTGGAAGGGGGTTGCAACGCGGTGGCCTCCACCCTGGGGGTCTTGGGCGCGGTGGCCCGGAAATACGCCCACAAGATTCCTTTCATCGTCAAGCTAAATCACAACGAGATGCTCAGCTATCCCAATTTCTATGACCAGACCCTGTTCGCCAGCGTGGAACAGGCCTTTGATTTGGGGGCGGTGGCGGTGGGGGCCACCATCTATTTCGGCTCCATTGAGTCCCGGCGCCAGATCCAGGAGATCAGCGAGGCCTTCAAAATGGCCCACGAACTGGGGATGGCCTGCATCCTCTGGTGCTATCTGCGCAATCCCGCCTTCAAGACGGAGCAGGGGGATATGCATGCCTCCGCCGACCTCACCGGCCAGGCCAATTATCTGGGAGTGACCATCGAGGCGGACATCATCAAGCAGAAATTGCCGGAGCGCAACGGTGGCTATAAGGCCCTGCCAAAATTTGGCAAGACCAATGAGCTGGTCTATACCAAGCTGGCGGGCGCCCACCCCATCGACATGTGCCGCTATCAGGTGGCCAACTGCTT
>JBEKDQ010000442.1:0-1567 GCA_050014275.1 Desulfobaccales bacterium
ATGTTCACCACCGCCACGCCGGTGGCGCAGGAATTGAGCATGGCCAGCAGGGCCGCCAGGCCCCCAAAGGAGGCGCCGTAGCCCACGGAGGTGGGCACCGCGATCACCGGGCGCTCCACCAGGCCGCCCACTACGCTGGGAAGCGCCCCCTCCATGCCCGCCACCACCACAAAGACAGTGGCCTGGGCCAGCAACTCCTGGTGGGCCAGCAGCCGGTGCAGCCCGGCCACCCCCACGTCGTAGACGGGTTCGGCCTGGTGCCCCATGGTCCTGGCGGTGAGTAGCGCTTCTTCCGCCACCGGGATATCGGAGGTGCCGGCGGAGAGCACCAGGATCACCCCCCGGCCCCGATCGGGGATGTCGCCGCGGATGATGGTCAACACCCGGGAGTCGGGGTGGTAGCGGGAGTACGGGAATTCTGGCAACAGGGCCTCGGCCTGGTCCGGGGCTAGGCGGGTTACCAGGATCCGCTCGGCCCGGGGGCTGAGGGCCTGCAAAATGGCGTGGATCTGCGCCAGAGTTTTCCCCTGGGCAAAAATCACCTCCGGGAACCCCTGGCGCAACTGCCGGTGATGGTCCACCCGGGCGAAACCCAGGTCCTCGAAGGGCAAGGTCCGGAGGCGTTGCAACGCCTGTTCCACCGACTGCCGCCCGTCCTTCACCTCGAGCAATAATTGTTCCAGGACCTTAACATCCATAGGTAATCCCGTCACTTGTTGTAACTTATTATATTTTCATCAATTTTCCCTCACGGCTGACCAGGTAGCGAAGGTGGCCCCAGGTGACCCGGCTACCCAGAAAGCTCAGGGTCCAAAGTATGAAGGACAGCAGGTCCTTTAGGGGCAGCAGCCAGCAGGAGTTCCCGGGAAGATGGCCCCGAAGGCAAAATCGCTCTGAAACGACGGCCAGGGTTAACCGGAGGGCCAGGGTGGCCAGGGTGAGAGCCAATACCCAAGGGGCCGCTCCGGTGACCCAGCAAAGGGCCAGGGCGAAAACCAAAGCATGGGTAATGCCATAAGCCAGGTAGCCTTTGGGGCGGCAGACCCGGTAGGTGCGGGCCCAGCGAAGCTGGTGCGCCAGGTAATCCTTAAGGCTCATCTGCGGAGTTTGGCACTCCACCACATAGGGGAGGAGGCGCACCTGGAGGCCGGCTTCCGCTACCCGCCGGCCCAATTGGAAGTCATCGGCAAGGTAGTCGGCCAGGGGGGCAAAGCCGCCGATGGCCAGCAAAGCCCGGCGGGTCAGGGCCATGGCGGCTCCCAGAGCGAAGCGGATGCCCTCCACATAGTGGGCCGCGGCCACCGCAGGGATGAAATCCGCGGCGATAGTCAGGGCCTCCAGTTGCGCCCCCAGGGTTTGGGCCGGGCCGGAGCGGTATGGGCAGCTCACCAGGCCCACCTCCGGCTCCTGCAAGGCCGCGGCCATCCTGGAGAGGAAGTTGGGGCCCACCTTGACATCGGCATCGGCAATGACCATAAGATCGTAACGAGCCCGCTCCTCCATCTGGCGCAGGCTGCTGATCTTGGGGTTCAGCCCCAGGAGCTGAGGGCAAAAGATGATCTCGATT
>JBEKDQ010000443.1:0-1565 GCA_050014275.1 Desulfobaccales bacterium
TCCCAACGCTTCCGGACCTGCGGGCGTTGATGGACTCACCCTTGTATTGGACGATGAAAGTCAAAGACAGGTCGGCCCTGGTTCGACATAAGGTGAGCTCCCGCGGTGATGGGGGCGCCTCTTTACGGCAAAAGATCCTGGCCTGGATCAAGACGGGGTTATGAACCAGGATAATTCTTGAAGATATTTGAGAAAATTAACCTTAAATCCCCATAGCCGGTTGTTGGCAAACTGTCCCATGGCCTGGTTGTTCCCATTTCGGAAGTTTTTCCACCACCTGCCTTCCTTCTTCACTTCCCCCCAAATCCTCCGCAAGGCTGCCGGGTCTCCAAGGGCCGGCATTCTCGATACATGAGAGATTTCTCATTCCCCAAGAATTTTTTTCTATTTCAGTTGACGGATTTGGCCCGAATTATCGAGTCCGGTGGATAACTATTGGATATTTTAATTAATTTAGAACAATCGGTATTTGGCATATTTATTGATGGTAACCATATCGAAGCTCGCCAGTAATGCTCCCAGGAATCGTATTTCCACCGGGAGAACGGAAAGGAGGGATGTTCTCAAAAATTTTCCTGAATGAGGAGAGGACGAGCAGCATGGAATACGGGTTGTCGCCAGCCCTGGTCGCCGTAGTGATCATCACCGCGCTGACTACCCTGGGACCAACTTGAGCGGTTAATTCAACACGGTAGCCGTAGCCACCCAATAGTTGCAGTGGCCAGCGGTTAACGGTGTGGGGTATCCCACCAAACCAAGGCGGCGATCGCCTGGTAAACTGAGAGGAGAGTATCCAAATGTCAACAATCAAGCGGTTTGTTAATGATGAGAGCGGAGCCACGGCGGTGGAATACGGCCTGCTGGTGGCCCTGATCGCGGTGGTGATCATCACCGCGGTCACCACCCTGGGCACCAACCTGAGCTCCAAGTTCAACTCGGTCGCCACTAGCGTCGCCAACGCCAGTTAATCTAGACCACTATCCCGGGTCCCGGGGATCAGTCCTCCGGACCCGGCTTTCCCTCCGCCGCCTCGCCTGGGAAGAATAGGTGGCAGCGACCAGCGGTCAACCGGGGGGGGTTAACCCCACCAAACCAAGGCGGCGATCGCCTTATAACCTGAGAGGAACGTATCTAAATGGCAACAATCACGCGGTTTATGACGGATGAGTCCGCAGCTACCGCCGCGGAATACGCCCTGCTGGTGGCCCTGATCGCGGTGGTGGTTATCACCGCGGTCACTTCCCTGGGTACCAACCTGAAGGCCAAGGTCAACACGGTAGCCACCGACATCGCCGCCGCCAGTTAATCTAGACCTCCAAAGGACTACACCCTGTAAGGAGGTCTGCTCAGGGAAAGGGTCGAGTGGTTTTCCGTGACGAGTCCGAGCCAGCGCGTTGGAGTACGGCCTGCTGGTGGCCCTGATTCACCCTGGGCGCTAAACCTGAGCTGCCGCCTTTGGAGTTTAACCATCATTGGCACCCGAGTCACCCTAACGGCGAACCGGGTAGAAGGAACCGATCATGAATTTATCTAAGGGGACCATCTTTATGGCGATTTCCGGGTTG
>JBEKDQ010000444.1:0-1549 GCA_050014275.1 Desulfobaccales bacterium
CCAGGAGTTCCTTGAAGTTCTGAGCCGCCTTTTTGGCCCTGACCAGGTCGGGGACGCATTTCTCGGCATACTGGCACCATTCGGCGCAACCCAGCTCGATCTTGGGGTTATAGAACAGATGGCCGCACCAGGCGCAGCGCCGCCGGGTATCGTTCTTGAAAAACTCGATTTCGGCCCCGCACTTGGGACATTCCGCCACAAAGATGTCGCCGGGTTTCCAGTAGCGGGTGTCCTGGCCGGGGCATTTCATCTGTTCCATGGGGTGGTCCCTCACTTACCAAAAATTCCCCGGACTTTCTGTTGCTGCAACAGCTCCCCGCTGGCGGCCAGGGTGCAGATGGTGACCGGCGGGGTCTTGCCCGCGGCTTCCATGGCCCGGCGCACCACTTGCACCAGGCCGTAGCAGCAGGGAACTTCCATATTGACGATAGTAATCTCCCGGACCTCGTTTTCCGCCAGGATCGCGGTCAGCCTGGCTACACTCGAAGCCTCGTCTTCGAACTTGGGGCAGCCGCAAACCACCGCCTTGCCCTTAAGGAAGCGGGCATGGAAATCCCCCGCGGCAAATGGGGCGCAGTCTGCGGCCACCAGGAGGTGGGCCCCTTTCAGAAAGGGGGCCTGGGGCCCCACCAGCTTGAGCTTTACCGGCCAATGGCCCAGGGCCGAGGCCCCCGCCGGGACCGCGTCCGGCCGCTCAAATTGCCGCAGACGGCTGCCCGGGCAGGTGAAGACCTCCGGCTCAGGCTGGGCCTGGGTAAAAGTTAAGGGCGCCTGGGCCTCAAGAGCCGCGGCCGGGGCCGGTCCCTCGAACTCCCCGGCCTCCCGCGCCTCAATGGTCAACGCCCCCTGGGGACATTCCCCCAGGCAGGCCCCCAGACCATCGCAGAACCTGTCTGCCAGTAGCGTGGCCTTCCCATCCACGATCTGGATGGCCCCTTCGGCGCAGGACGGGACGCACATGCCACAGCCGTCACACTTTTCCTGGTCGATGCGAATAATTTGCCGTTTCGCCATATCCCGAATTCCCGGAGAATGATATTTAAACCCAATACGGTTTACTTAAGCGATTCTTTTCTAAGGAATTGGTGGGGTCGTGCCTACCCCACATTTTTTTGCCATGCTGAGCGAATCATCATGACCTGACGGCCACAATGAAATATGAGAATACAAAGGACCAGGATTTCCTCCATAATTGGTACAGCCTTATAGGGCGGCCTGTGGCCGCCAAAATTCGGCGGGCACAGCCCGGCCTATGAATACTGAAGCCATGACCGCGCCGCGAACGTGATCCAACGTCGGCATGCACCACGAACTGTCTCTTCCATGAAACCACGCATATAAAGCTACCGCGACGTTAACTCCCTCAAAACGGACAAAATGAAAAACACAGAAGTGTATTCTCATATGAAGGGGAGCATCTCGTATTTAGACCCAAGTTCTACAGTCAGTTTTTTAAAATATAGTGATATCAAATAGTTGTATGGACGCGATTGTCTTTCGGCACCACATTTTCCAGGTGTCTGACCGGGGGTGGGAGGCTGACCCCCAC
>JBEKDQ010000445.1:0-1536 GCA_050014275.1 Desulfobaccales bacterium
CCGAGTTTTTCAGACATGAGCCATTTATGTTGCAAAATCCTGGGCCACAGATCCGCGGCAGCCTCCGGCTCCAATCTGGCGCCGCTGCACTCAAATATTTTAGCGACAGATGCTTCCGGTGCTAAGAGATCCGTCAATTCTTCGTCCATGATTTAACGCCTCGCAAGGTATGGCATTTTTGCCAGCCAGATAAAAACCCGCTAGTTATCGCCAAGGTCATCCTGAGCATAGCGAATAAGCTAGTATTTCCGATAATTTGAGGAAATCCGCTTAGCTTAGGGAGTAAATAAATCAGGTCTTGCCCTAGCTTCCAGTCTCATCTCTCGCGACCACCCCCGAGGTCTGGAAGGCAATCGGCGCTAAGGGGCCCTGCCCCTCGCCGTCTCTTTGCCGAGGAAGCCCCACCAAAGGGGCCTCTCTTAATTCCTGAAGTGCCAGAACTTTAAGGTGAGGACACGGGCGTTTGCCCAGGGTAAGGGTTTGCAGAGATTGGCTAAGATATGCTTAGGTGATTTTTAATATATCCCATTTCCTCTCGGGCTTCAAGTTATAATTTGGTTAGAGCGCCTCTCGATGACCGTGAGCGTGCTCCAGGGGCGAGGGGCTGGCATCGCCGCTCATGGCGCCTGGTTTGAGGGACTGGAGGCTAAATCTGATCTCCCCCTGGAGGGGGACGACACCGGGTGAGGGGGAATTTAATCTCTTTTCCGCTCCCATTAATACTTGGTGCGAAACTTGCCTTTAATGTAGTGGGTTTAATGAGTCAAACCAGGGAGACCTTGATTTCGCTTTCAAAATGATCCCAGATCGCCCTGGGTAGAGCGATCTGGGAACTTGCACCGGTAGGAGAACTACTGCTAATGTTTTTCCTCATGATGAGGAGGTGTCCCAGGTTTACCAGCGCTGGGAGCCGGGGCTTTAGGAGAAAGTGCAGTACCGGTGGTCCCTTGGGTACGAACGCCAGTACCGGTGGTCCCTTGGGTACGAACGCCTGTACCGATGGCCCCTTGGGAACGATAGCTAGTACCGGTGGTCCCTTGGGAACTAACGCCAGTACCGGTGGCCCCTTGGGTACGAACGCCTGTACCGGTGGCTCCTTGGGCACGAACGCCAGTACCGGTGGCCCCTTGGGAACGATAGCCAGTACCGGTGGCCCCTTGGGAACGATAGCCAGTACCGGTGCCTCCTTGGGAACTAACGCCATGGGATCCTTGGTTCCAACCTCCCCCCTGGCCACTATGGTACCGATTATAAAAATTCTGGTCATAGTGCTGACCAACCTGGTGTCCGCGCCATTCAGGATGCTGTCGCTCAAAATTATTCCAGTATTGAGGATGTCCCTGATACCACGAATTCCACCCCGGCGCATACCAGTTATTGGGTCTGACAATATAGACCTGAGGATATGCGTAATACGGGGCAAATCCAATTCTAGGGCCGAAAAAGTATTGCAGGATTCCATTCAAAAACCAATCACCTTTGTAAAAGGTCCAGGGCGTATTATTCCCAACATACGGTGTCACGGCAACATTCTGG
>JBEKDQ010000446.1:0-1535 GCA_050014275.1 Desulfobaccales bacterium
CCCCAGGTCCAGGAGATAGGCGCCGATCCACACCAGGTGGGAGGAGATGCGGTTGAGTTCGCTTAAAATCACCCGGATGAACTCCCCCCGCTCCGGCACCGTGAGGCCGACGAGTTTTTCCACCGCCATGCAGTAGCCCTGGTTGTAGGCCAGGGCATGCAGGTAATCCACCCGGCCCATGTTGGGCAGGAACTGCTGGTAGTTACGATTCTCGGCCATGTGCTCGTGGGCCCGGTGGCCGTAGCCGATGACCGGTTCGGCCTTGGTGATGTACTCCCCGTCCATCTCCAGGAGCACCCGCAGGACCCCGTGGGTGCTGGGATGTTGCGGACCCAGGTTGAGGGTATAGGTCTTTTCTTCTATTCCCAGCTCAATCATTGCCCGGCTCGGCTCCAAAGTCTTTCAGCAAGGGATGGAAATCGGCGTCTTCCGGCAACAGCAGGCGTTTCAGGTTGGGGTGTCCGGCGAACTTGATGCCGAAAAGGTCGTAGACCTCCCGTTCGTACCAATCCGCCCCCGGATACACCCGGGAGATAGTGGGCGCCTGGGCCCCCTTGGCCTCTTTCATCTCTTTCGCCTCTTTCGTCTCTTTCATCAGGGAGGCGTGCACCACGGTGCGGCACAGTTCATCAAAGCTGGCGAAGTGATAGACCAGGGTGAAGGATTCCCGCAAGTCCACCGCGGTGAGGGATTCCAGAAAGCAGCCCTGGTCCAGCATGGCCTGGGCCACGGCCGGCATCTGTCCGGGGGCGGCGGCCACCTCCAGGTGATAGCCGGTCCTAACGTAATCGCCGTCGCGCACCTGCGCCAGGTTCAGGGAGGCCAGGGCCGCTTTGAGCTCATCCTTTAACATCTCTGAATTTCCTGAGACGACCCCGTTTGGTGATCTTCTCTTCCAGCATGAGGATGGATTCGATGATGGCCTCGGGCCGGGGCGGGCAGCCGGGGATGTAGACATCCACCGGCATGATCAGGTCGGCGCCGGGGATGATGGCATACTGGTTCGGGTAGTAGAAGGGGCCGCCTGAGATGGCGCAGTTGCCCATGGCGATCACCCACTTGGGGGCCGGCATCTGCTCATAGAGGCGCACCACTGCGGGGGCCATCTTCTTGGAGATGGTGCCGGCCACGATCATCAAGTCCGATTGCCGGGGAGAGGGGCGAAAGACTCCGGCGCCGAAGCGGTCCAGGTCGAAACGGGCCATACCCGCAGCCATCATTTCGATGGCGCAGCAGGCCAAGCCGAAGGTCAGGGGCCACAGGGAGTTGGCCCTGGCCAGGTCCAGGGCTTCTTCCAGGAAGCCCAGGCGGATTAAGGGGTCACCTGTTTTCGTTTCCAACTGAAGACTCCTCTGCGCCAGGCATAAACCAGGACCAGGGACAGAATACCGATGAAGATGGTGATTTCCACAAAGTCCAGCCAGGCGTAGCCTTTTCCGTAAGCCAGCAAGACCGGGAAGAGGAAGAGCACGTCCACGTCAAAGGCCAGGAACAGCAGGGCGAACAGATAATAGATGACCGCCACCTGAATCCAG
>JBEKDQ010000447.1:0-1531 GCA_050014275.1 Desulfobaccales bacterium
GTCAAGAGTTAAAATCACAATACCGCTATTTTGTCGGCACCGCATTTTTCCCAAAACCCAAAGTGCCCCTAATAATTTCAACACATTACCTGCAAAAATCGGCTTTTACTGTAGAACTTGGGTCATAGTGTCCGGCAAAAAATTGCATGGGGAAGATTACACTATAAACTCTAGAACATTGTAATTTCAAGGATATCAATATATTATATTTTAGTTCCCAGTTGCCAGTTATCAGTTGCCAGTAAAGGCAAAGGCGCGAAAAGGTAACGGGTAACTGGTAACTGAGAACTGGGAACTAACGAGGTGAGACATTTGCAACTAACTCCCCTCTCCCCGGCGAGGGGACGACACCGGTGAGGGGTGGCTTCATTGGCCGTTACCTACCCCCCTCACCCTGCCCTCTCCCCCCAAGGGGAGAGAGGGAAATAGCTGGTAATTCCAAGAATTGATTGGCTAGTGGAGTGTTTCATAACTATCTGGACATAATATCAGGACTAGAATGATGGATTTGGCATCATTAAATCCCCCTTTGAAAAAGGGGGATTTAGGGGGATTTCAGGAGGTTATTTTAAATCCCCCCCTGCCCCCCTTTTTCAAAGGAGGGTTAAAAAAACCGTAGTTTGAAATGATAGCAATTATGAAGCATCACACTAGTAGGCATACCTTAGTTCACTCAAATCCCTATTGCCTGCCTCATAGCAAAAACCTTGCCGGACACTACTGACCATGCCAGGGTCGCCACCGAAAACCCAAAACCGCATCATTTGGGGCGGCGGAAACTCTGGTGGATGTCGCCGTAGGGGATCAGGCGCCATAGCGGGCGGCCGTGCGGACAGTGGGAGGATACCGGGATTACATCTAACTGGGCCAGCAATGCCTGAACGGCCTCCTCCTTCAAGGGGTCTCCCGCCTTGAGGGCCCCCCGGCAGGCCATGAATTGGCAGGCCTGCTCCCGGATCGCCTGGGGCGAGGCGCCGCCCTTCAAGGGGGACAAGACCTCCACCGCCTCGGCCACCACCGCCTCCAGGTCGGCGTGGCTGAGAAAGGCCGGAACCGCAGTGATCAGAAAGCTGGCCCCACCAAAGTCCGAGAGGCCCAGGCCCGCCTGGGCCAGGACCTCGAGGTGATCCCGGACCCAATCGGCCTGGGCGGCGGGAACCTCCACCACCTTGGGGAAGAGCAGGGCCTGGCGGGTGGCCCCCGGACCCCTGGCCTTCAGGGATTCATAGAGAACGCGTTCGTGGGCCGCGTGCTGGTCGATGAGGACCAGGCCCTCCGGGGACTGGGCCAGGATATAGGTGTTCTTCAACTGGCCGATGACCTTGAGGTCCTGGAAGCGCCAGGAGCGGGGGGCCGGGGACGGCGTCGCCCCCGGCGCCGGCGCCGGCGGCGGGGGCCAGGGGGTCGGGGACGACTCCAGGAGTGAGGCCTCGGCCACCCGGGGGAAGTCGGGCTGCAAGGTCACCCGGTATCCGGGAGCCGCTCCGGAGAGTGGCCCCAAGGCCTGACGCAGGGCCGCCAGCAGGAGGGC
>JBEKDQ010000448.1:0-1524 GCA_050014275.1 Desulfobaccales bacterium
TTGTCAAGAGTTAAAATCACAATACCGCTATTTTGTCGGCACCGCATTTTTCCCAAAACCCAAAGTGCCCCTAATAATTTCAACACATTACCTGCAAAAATCGGCTTTTACTGTAGAACTTGGGTATGAATGTCCAAAGGAGTTTTTGAAATAGTTTGTGATAAATAATAATCCGCGGTAATCCTAAATCCCGGCCTAATGGCCCTGAGTGAGGACCGGTTGCGCCATTTCCCCCACTACGGCGCCCAGAGGGGCAGGCGGCCATGGATCCGCTGACCCACGTGGCCATGGGGGTGCTGCTGTCGCAACTGCTTCCCAGCCCCTCTCCGGTTTGGAGCGCCGTGGCCGGGATATCCTTCGCCCTGCTGCCGGATTGCGACTATTTCTTAATATTTTCCCATCGGCTGGCCTTTATCCGTCACCACCGGGCCTTTTCGCATTCCCTGATGGCCCTGCCCCTGTTTTCCCTGTTGGCAGCCGGGGTGGCCTGGGTCTTGGGCGGCCCCCGCTGGTTCCAACCGATCTTCTTCCTGGGTCTGGCAGTGCTGGCGAGCCATCTTCTGGTATTGGACCTGCCCACCTCTTACGGCACTCAGCTCCTGTTTCCCTTCTCCCCGAACCGCTTCGCCCTGGACTGGCTCTTCATTATCGACCCTTACCTCACCGCCTTGCTGCTGGCCGGGGCCGTGGCTGCTCCCATCCCCGGCTGGGGCCACCGGGCCGGGCTCGCCTTTCTGGCGACGGCCGGTGGTTATCTTCTCCTGTGCGGCTGTTATCACCGCCAAGCCCTGGCCCTGGCCCGGCAGGTGTTTCACTCAGCCGCCAACCCGGGGCCGCTCTCCGCCCCTTCTCATCCCGGGCAGGCGGGGTCGCTGGCAGCCGAGGGTCTAAGGGTGGCCGCGCTGCCCCAGCCCTATTCCTGCCGCCGCTGGCTGCTCCTGGCCAGCAATGGCCGGGAAGTGGCGCAGGCCTTGGTGCAGTTGCCGTACCTGGCCCCCTTGGGATTCTGGCGCGCTCCCGAGCCGCCGGCGGTGACCCGCCTGCCTCTCAACTGCCGGGCGCCGGCTGAGGTTTACCCGGCCCCGCAGGACCTGCGCCTCCAGGTCTTCAGTGGGCTGCCCATGCCGGAGCTGGACCTTGACCCGGAAGCCCGGGAAATCCGGGACCGCTACCTGGAATTCGCCCGCTTCCCCCTGTTGCAGCGGGCACAAGCCCTGGAAGGCGGGCTGGCGCTGGAGTGGTTGGACCTCCGCTTCTCCGTGCCGGGGAGGGTCTTCCCCTTTGCCCTGCGAATGCGCCTGGACCCCCAAGGGCGGGTGAGGCAATGGCGCCTGGGCCCCTGCGGCCAGGGGGTGAATACCGCTTGAGCGGGGCGGCAAAAGGCGGTTTTCCGTTTTCGGTTTTCTCTGAAAATGCTGGTTAATGTCGGTGGGGCGCGCCTCCGTGCCCGCGGCACACTGCTAATGGCGGGATGCGCTTCGCTTTCCCGCCCTACGGGTTCTTTTTTTTGGTAAGCATTTTCAT
>JBEKDQ010000449.1:0-1524 GCA_050014275.1 Desulfobaccales bacterium
GTTCGTGCCCCTGGTTTACCGGGAGGAGTCTCGGAAAAAGAATAAACGCTACCTGAAGGAATACCGCTTCGATTATGAGAAAGGCCAGTTGGAGATGTGGCAGTTGAAGGAGGACAGGGGCGTCATGGTGCGCAAATGGCACACTACTCTGAAGGGCTCCATCCAGGATCCGCTAAGCGCCTTCTACAACTACCGCCTGGGCCTCCTGGGACCGATCAAGGAAGGTGAGACCCTTAGATTGGAGGGGATACCTTATCCCAAGCCGGAAGAGATCGAGGTGCGCATTGGTCCGGAGACCGAATGGGGGCGGAAGGTGATGATCTCCATCAACAACGCGGTGTTTGCCAACGAGCGGGGTACCGTGTTCGCCTACCTGGACGGCCGCAGGGTGCCCAGGAAGGCCTGGACCGATGTCCCTAATATGGGTACCATCAGCGGAGAGCTTCTCCCCGGCGGGAAACTTTTGAATGGCACTCTGCCGGAGATGGCCAGGACTGCTTCGCCGGTAGCCGGCGGAAATGACTAATCTTGGCCTTCGGCCATGTTTATTCAGGAAAACTTGGTTTTTCACGGTGGTGACCTATAAACGATAAATTTTTTGACCACGGACGCGGCCGGGCCAGCAAAGGCGGCGGGCACAGCCCGCCCTAGGAGCTGGTAGGGAGGGGGATTTTATAGGGCGGCCTGTGGCCGCCGATTATCAGGGGCAAGCCAAACTAGATACGCTTTTTGAAATTAGCAATATAAAATGCCTGGATTCCCGTCCCTCCCCTTGATTTCCCCAAAATGATGATTATTTAATGATCAGTGACCTGAGGACCGGAAAGTCTGCCGCCGGCCCCCCGAAGCAATTAAAATAGAAGGGGCGCGATGCGGGGGTTGCAGTCCCGCCAGGCCATTTTAGAAAGGCTATGTCCTGCGGGGCATGGCCTTTTATTCTGCTAAGGTGCTGGGCAGGGTGAGAGTAAATTTTTTTGGGGGCTGTCTGGCTCTGTCTGGGCGAAGCAATCACAGGCTGGAAGCCTGTGCCACTGTCGCCCTGGCGCTGGTCGAGGAAATTTCTTTGGGAAAGGGGAGGCTTGACAAAATCTCCTCGCCTGGATAATAATCCTGACAAAGTGAAAAAGGGTGAGATGATGGCAAAGGGTGGTTATCTTATCAGCGAGAATACCGCGTCGCTCCTGGTAGCCGTCGTCGCGGTAGGCGCGGGCGCCTGCCTGTCTGGCTCGGCTTCCCTGGGGCTAAGGAGAGTTTCTCATAATTAACCCAGATCCTCCCGGTTTCCGAGACTCCCAGGCAGGGCCGCAGGCGGCCCTGTTTTATTTTTGCTGCCAGGCGATTTGCTGAGTCGCCCTGGCCGCGGAGCCCCGGGGGGCTTTTTCCGAGAAGCCAGGCTGCGGCAATTGACAATTATCCCACATTATTTTAGCATCTTGGGTACCTTGGAGAAAAAAACCCCAGAGGCAAGGGAAACCATGGAGAAACAAGACCTGGAGTTGATAGAGCGACTGAGGGAACAGGACC
>JBEKDQ010000450.1:0-1523 GCA_050014275.1 Desulfobaccales bacterium
TCAGGGACCAGGGGTAGCCCTTCTGCTGTTTGGGGCCGCCGGGGCCGGTGACCAGGGCCAGGCAGAGGGATATCTGGTCGCTTCTGACCTCCGGGGCCACCTGGTTAAGCCTGCCCTCCACCATGGCCCGCAGCAAGGGCCCCAGATTGCGCAGCCGTTTGACGATGGGCTGGAACTCCGGCTCCCCGGGGCGGATATTAATCTCGCATACCCGAATGGCGGTGGGTTTAAGGTCCCGTCCGAAGGAGACGAAACACCCGGGGTAGAGGATGCACGGCCGCAGGAGGCCCCGCTCTCGCATCTTGACGATCAGGGGGCGGGCGATGGTCTCTTCCGCCAGGAGCATTAGTTCCGTAGACTCCAGGGGGTGGGGCGAGATGGAGCCCATGCCGCCGGTGATGGGGTTGTCGAGGCCCGGCGGGCCGGCGAAACGCTCGGGATAGTCCATGGCCGTGGGCAGGAACTGATGATGGCCATTGTTATCCACCAGGATGGTGAAGCTGATCTCCACCCCGGACATGCGGGACTCGATGAGCAGCGGCCAGGGGGCTTTTTTGCCGAACTCCTTCTGGTAGGCCTCCCGGTAATCGTTGAGCAGCAGCTCATAGACCTCCCGGATTTCCCAGGTATTGCCAATGATGCGGGCCCCCTTGCCGCCGGCGCTGTAGGGATACTTCAGGACCGCGCCGCCGAAGTCGTGCAGGTATTCCAGGCAGGTTCCCAAAACGGACCGGTAATTCCGGGCGTCGACCTCCACCCAGGCCGGAGCCACCGGGATGCCCGCCTCCCGGCACAGGTGTTTGCAGGCGATCTTGTCCGCCTCCACAAAGGCGGCCTGCCGGCTCAGGCCGATGATTTGGCCGCCATGGCCGGCTTCGGCCACCAGGTCCACCAGGCCGTCGAATATCAGGGACTCGGGCATGACCAGGGCGGCGTCCAGGGCCCCTTCCCGGAAGGCCCGGATCAGCGCTTCGGCATAGGCCGGGGCGGAATGGTCGGCCACCGGCAGGAAATCCACCGGCCAGCCGACTCTCCGGGCCCAGGCCGGCATGGCCGGGGTGCCCCGCACCACCAGCCCCCGGTAGTCGCCGGGATAGAGCTCGCTGGTGGCCCGGCTGGTCTCCAGGGCGGCCAGCAAGGTGCGGCCGTCGGTGCCCACAAAGCCAATTTTCCATGGATTCATGCCGATTTCCTTTCCCGGGGGGGGGCCTATAAAAAAAATTTCGAACCCCACTATAGCATCAAGGCTCTCACAAATCCATGGAAGTTTGAGGCGCCGGGGTGAGGCCGGGGGGGGGTTAAGGCAAAAGGTAAAAGGCTAAAGTTTTGCCTTTTTACTTTTTACTTTTGCCTTGAGGCACGGCCGCTACCCGAATTTATACCCATCCGGGTAAACCAGAAACTGAAGGACGCCATGAAAAACTTTAGGAGCGTGAAGGGGTATCTAGTGGTCTGTATCATAATTAGCTATACATTTTTTACATAAAGAGGTGCCAATTTGTCCAGAATTTCGTCAGCAGTTT
>JBEKDQ010000451.1:0-1502 GCA_050014275.1 Desulfobaccales bacterium
AATCACAATACCGCTATTTTGTCGGCACCGCATTTTTCCCAAAACCCAAAGTGCCCCTAATAATTTCAACACATTACCTGCAAAAATCGGCTTTTACTGTAGAACTTGGGTCTAAAACCGAAATTTTAGTTCTCGTTCCAAAACTCCGTTTGGGTATGCAAATTTGACCCAATCTCCGGCTCCGAAAAGTTCCTGAGTATGTGGGATACCCACCCTCTGGCAGCCGGTTCCCGCCCCACCGGCGACGGCGGCGCTACATTTTTATGCTTTACGGGTGAGCCAAGGGCTCATGAGCGCCTGTCCCGAAAAGTCTTCATGTAGGGTGCGCATTGCGCACCATCATGTATAGGAGCAGTAATCTAGCTGTAAGTGGCACAGGCCTGCGGCCTGTGTTTCAGGGGCTGGAAACCGGCGCCAACTTCCAGCGCAGGCTAAAGCCTGCGGCTACCAAGGCAAAGCTCCTGTAGGGTGCCCCGCGCACCATAACTGCGCGTAACTTTTTATGATTTACGGGTGAGTCAAAGGCTCAGGAGCGATTGTTCCGAAAAGTCTTCATGTAGGGTGCGCACTGCGAACCATCATGTATAGGAACAGCAATGCAGGTATAAGTGGCACAGGCCTGCGGCCTGTGTTTCAGGGGCTGGAAACCGGCGCCAACTTACAGCGCAGGCTAAAGCCTGCGGCTACCAAGGCAAAAGCTCCTGTAGGGTGCGCCCTGCGCACCATAACTGCGCGTAACTTTTTATGATTTACGGGTGAGTCAAAGGCTCAGGAATTACTGCTTGGGCAGCATAGCGTATACAAAGATATTATCTCTTGATAAAGCCTGCAAAGCAGGAGCTTTGCCTAAAAGTGGGTCCCCAAGCGGAGCTTGGGAACCAGCCAAACTTTTATAAATAACCTTTAATCAATAAATCCGCTCCAAGCCGCCGAATTACTAATTCCCGGGCCTGGGGGGCATCCTGCAGATGAACAATTCCCTCACCCCCCAGGACACCGGGGGCCTGGCGGCCGCCCAGGAATTTAGGGGCGAAAAAGAAGTAAAACTGGTTCACTAATTTCTGCTCGAAGAAGGCGCCCAGGACCTCGGCGCCCCCTTCCACCAGCAGACTTTGCACCTGCTGCCGGCCCAGAAGTATCATCAGGTCCGATAAGGGCACTCTTTCCGAATCCCGGGATTGGCCCCGGAAGACCAGGACTTCCGCTCCCATTTCCTTCAGGGCCCTGATCTTTGGAGCGGGAGCCGCCGCGGTGCAGGCCACCCAGGTGGGGGCCGGCGACTCCAGGTGCAGGACGCGGGAGGCCAGGGGAATCCGTAAGGTGCTGTCCAGGACGATGCGGATGGGGTCTTTGCCCCGGCGGGGCAGCCGGGTGGTGAGCTGGGGGTCGTCATTAAGGACGGTCTCGATGCCCACCAGGATGGCGTCCACCTGGTGGCGCAGGCGGTGTCCGAAGGCCCGGGCCGGCTCACCGGTGAGCCACTGGCTCTGGCCGCCGGCGGT
>JBEKDQ010000452.1:0-1495 GCA_050014275.1 Desulfobaccales bacterium
CAAGGAGGAGATGGCCCGGCCGCAGCGGTAACAATAGGGGGTCCCCACCCGGGCGAACAGGACCCGCAGATAATCGTAAATCTCGGTGGAGGTGGCCACGGTGGAGCGCGGGTTGCGGGAGGCGCTGCGCTGCTCGATGGCTATGGCGGGAGACAGCCCCTCGATATACTCCACGTCCGGCTTGTCCATGAGTTCCAGGAACTGCCGGGCGTAAGCCGATAAACTCTCTACGTAGCGCCGTTGGCCCTCGGCATAGAGGATGTCGAAGGCCAGGGTGGACTTGCCGGAGCCGCTGACCCCGGTAATCACGATAAACCGGTTCCTGGGCAGCTCCAGGTCGATGTTCTTGAGATTATGCTCCCGGGCGCCCCGGATGACGATCTTGCTGGTTGGCATCGGTGGTTGCTTAACCCCAGTGGTGCGGGGTCAAATCGAGGTCAGGGCGGCGCCTCCCCGGGCGGGCGCTGAGGTGAGCTGCTGCTCCTTGGGCTTGGGTTTGCGGCCCCGCTTCTTTTTGATCTCACAGGAGACAAACTTGATCCCCTGGGCCCGGCCGGCCCCGCCGGCCCAAAGCAGGGGGCCGTTTCCCAACTGCCGCACAATCTCGATCAGGGTGCATCCTAAATATTTAGCCGGAATCACGGTGACTTCCAATTTCAGCCCCATTTTGGGGGGTTCTTTTCCTCTGGGCATGAAAATCTTCCTTGGTTATCTAATTGGCGCAAGAGGGGCTCAAGAGCTTGGGGTGGGCGACTGGCCAACGGCGCTTGCTAAATAACTCTCCTCAATGTTTTAATGTAACTCTTGATGGCGGCTTTCGCCATACTTTTTATAATTTGGCCCCTGGCCCTGACCAAATCCTCAGCCCCGCCGGAAGGTCCTGAAGAGGCGAAGCATTTGCTGCTGCCATCTAGAAGAAACTCCTGAAAAGACCGTCGAGATCTATGGCGGCATGCCTTAAATGGGACTTGACTCAGGCGCCTTCAAGAATTAGGGGGGTGTTTCTCCTAAAACAGACAGTTCGTGGTGCATCCCGATGTTGGATCACGATCGCTGCGCGCTCATGGCTTCAGAATTCATAGGGCGGGCTGTCCCGCCTAATTTTGGCGGCCACAGGCCGCCCTATATAAGTCTGTACTACCTTTGGAGAAAATGCTGGCCATTGTATTCTCATATTTCTTTGTGACTAAAACAGAAACAAAAATAGTGTTGTGTTTCACAATTAGCTGGACATAATATCAAGACTGGAACGCTGGATTTGGCATGGTTAAGTCCCCCTTTGAAAAAGAGGGATTTATGCGGGATTTCAAGAGATTATATTAAATCCACCCTATCCCAGTAGTGTCCGGCAAGTTTTTGCTATGAGGCAGGCAGTAGGGATTTGTTTGAACTTAGGTATGCCGCCTATCTGAGCAATTCATGGAATTTACAAGGTATTTCCCTCTCCCCCCTTGGGGGAGAGGGCAGGGTGAGGGGGGTAGGTAACGGCCAATGA
>JBEKDQ010000453.1:0-1491 GCA_050014275.1 Desulfobaccales bacterium
GCAACATCCTCTGGGGCGATGACGGCTTCGGCCCGGCGGTGATCCAGCACCTCAAGGAAAACTACCCCCTGCCGGACGAGGTCCTGGCCCTGGACGTGGGCACCAGCATCCGGGATATCCTGTTTGATCTCATCTTGAGCGAGAAGAAGCCGGAAAGGCTGATTATCGTCGATGCGGTGGAATATCCGGAGCGTCGGCCCGGGGAGGTCTTCGAGATCCCGGTGGCTGGCATTCCGGCGCAAAAGGCTTCCGATTTCTCCCTGCACCAGTTTCCCACGGTTAACCTACTGCAGGAACTCCAGGAACAAAGCGGTATCCAGGTAAAGATCATCGTGGCGCAGACCGAAACCATCCCCCAGGAGGTGGCGCCGGGCCTATCTCAGACCATGCAGGGGGCGGTGGTGACCGCCTGCGAGAAGATTATCGAAGCCATTTCCAAGGGTGGCGCCACCTGATTTCCGGGAGGTCAACTACCTAAGATTTTTGGGTAATTGGTAATTTTTGGCAATTAAGATTTTTGATATAAGGCAAGCAGAACCGGGCCACCAAACTCCCCTGCACTGAGAGGGGAGGATGATAACATTCTAAGATAACAAAAAAAATAATCACCGCCGCCCTGTCTCTCTTCCCTCAAGGGGGAGGAGATAAAAGCAATTTCTTTTTCAATGTTTCTCTAAGACGCTATACTATTGTCATGTCTCAGATTTTCCTTTAATAAAAAATGTCCTTCATCTTTAGGCCCTTAAATGCCGCAAGACTAAACTTGTGAAAATCCTTAATAAAATGAGCGCAGGCTAAAGCCTGCGGCTACCAAAATATGTCGATATTTTTAAAGGTATTTCAAAAACATGACATTAGCTAGTCATTTCATGGAATTTATAAGTTTTTTTCCTCTCCGCCCTGGGGGGAGAGGGGATTTGGTTGTATAAATATAATTTATTGATATCATTTAAAATATAGTGCTATAGAGAGTAAGTTTCTTTATGCAATTTTGTTGCCGGACACTACTGAATTTTTGGTAAAAGGAGTGGGGGCATGGCGCAAAAACCCTGGGGCGGGCGATTTACCGGGGAAACCGAAAAGAGCGTGGAGGACTTCACCACCTCTCTCAGCTTCGATAAGCGCCTTTATCGCCAGGATATCGCCGGCTCGGTGGCCCATGCCCGGATGCTGGGCCGCCAGGGGATCATCGCCCCGGCGGAGGCCGAGGAGATAGTCCGGGGCCTGGAAGAGATCGCGGCCGAGATCGAGGCGGGGGAATTCCCTTTCGACCCGGGCCAGGAAGACATCCACATGGCTGTCGAGTCCCGGCTGATCGCCAAGGTAGGCGAGGTGGGGGGCAAGCTCCACACCGCCAGGAGCCGCAACGACCAGGTAGCCCTGGACCTGCGCCTCTATCTGGCGGCAGAGACGGAGACCCTGATCGCCGCCCTCACCGAGCTACGCCGGGCCGGGGTGCGGCTGGCCCGCCGCCACCTGAACTTGATCCTG
>JBEKDQ010000454.1:0-1484 GCA_050014275.1 Desulfobaccales bacterium
CCAATATCGGCGAGCTGGGGCAAACGGTAAAAAGGGTCATGGGGTATCCAACCTGACGTCCATGAAGATTTTGCTGCACATCTGCTGCGCCCCTTGCACCATCTATCCGTTGGCAGCCTTATCCGCAAAGGGCCACCAGGTGCGCGGCTTCTTTTCCAACCCCAACGTCCACCCCTACCAGGAGTATCTGCGTCGCGCCGCCACCGTGGAGACCTATGCCGCCAAGGTCGGCTTGCCGGTGATCTGGGACCGGAGCTATCCCCTGGAAGAATTCTTGCGTAACCTGGCCTTTCGGGAGGCGGAGCGCTGCCGCTTCTGCTACTATCAGCGCCTCAGCACCACGGCCCGGGTAGCCCGGAGCGGCAAGTTCGACGCCTTCACCTCCACCCTTCTCTACAGCAAATTTCAAAACCATGAATTGATCAAGGAATTTGGGCAATTGCTGGTCCAGGAGGTGGGCGTGCCCTTTTACTACGAGGATTTTCGCCAGGGCTGGGACGAAGGTCGGGCCAAGTCCGGAAAGCTGGGGCTTTACAAGCAGCAGTACTGTGGCTGCATCTTCAGCGAGCGGGACCGCTTCCGGCAGCCTGCTGCGGAGCAGGCCGGGGTGCGCCAGGTGCTCAAGCGGTAACGGAAACTTTGACTATTGTCATTTTTCAGAAATACCTTTAAAAGTATCGACATGTTCTGGCACCCGCAGGCTTTAGCCTGCGCTATTTTTATTAAGTATTTCGCAAAGCTTAAGCTTGCGACTACATTTTCAAGGCTAAAAGATGAAGAACATTTTTTATTAAAGGAAAATCTGAGACATGACGATAGATGGGGCAGGCCAATTTTAAATGAAACGAGTTAACGGAGCAGGCCCAGGCAGCCCGTGGGGGACAGGGCCTTTCTCATTGGGGCGACGCTGGTGAGCAGACCACCCGGGGGCTGATGAGCGGGAATTCAGGAGGGACGCTGGTTGAGGCGGCGGGCGCAGCCCGCCCTATGAGCCGGTAGGGAGGGGAGATTTTCTTTTCTCGTTCCCAGGCTTGAGCTTGGGAACCAGAAAATATTAAAGATATTCCCGGGACACGATAATAGCGTAGTGTTTCAAAATTAGCTGAAAATAATATCAGACTGGAACACTGGATTTGGCATGGTTAAGTCCCCTTTTGAAAAAGGGGGGTTTAGGCAGTAGTGTCCGGCAAGGTTTTGGCAATGAGGCAAGCGGTAGGGATTTGTTTGATCTTAGGTATGCCCACTAGCTAATCAATTCATGGAATTTACAAGCTATTTCCCTCTCCCCTCGCAGGGGGGGGCAGGGGTGAGGGGGGTATGGACTGTCTTGTAGGGGCGCACCCATGTGTGCGCCCCTACGAAATGGTGGGCAGTAGTACTACTGCGTTAAGTTAAGAGTCATCCATTATGATTGGACGCCAACAGCAAGGGCAGAAGCCAAGTTTCATTATGAGCATGTGTTGGAGTTCCCTTCTGGCGCATGG
>JBEKDQ010000455.1:0-1483 GCA_050014275.1 Desulfobaccales bacterium
GTCGCCTTTTTGACGCCGACCCGCCGGCCCATGATCTCCACCACCGGGGTGATGCAGTTGGTGGTGCAGGAGGCGCAGGAGATCATGCGATCGGCTTCCCCGGGCTCGGTGACCCCGTGGACGATGCAGCAGACATCATCGCTCTTGGGGGGCGCCGACAGGACCGCGTATTTTGCCCCGGCCGCGAGGTGTTTGCTCAGGCCATCGGACCCGGTGAAGAGTCCGGTGCATTCAAAGACGATGTCGACTCCCAAGGCCTTCCAGGGCAATTGGGCCGGGTCCCGTTCGCTCAAATATTTAATGGTTTTTCCCGCCACCTTCAGGGCCTCACCGGTAGCGGCCACCCGATGCTGATAGCGGCCGTAGACGGTATCATAATTGAGCAAGTAGGCCAGATTATCAATGGGCATCAGCTCGTTGACCGCCATCAGCTCCAACTCCGGATGCTCCAGAATAATTTTTAAAGCCGCCCTGCCGATCCTTCCCATGCCGTTGATTGCGATCTTGGACATGCTCCACCTCCTCGGGAAACGGTTATCGAACTCGAAGTTATTTCAAATCCCCTTTGGCTGGCCCTGAGCCCTGTTAAAGCTATCTGCTCATCCTTCAGGCAGCGGCGGTTTGGAAATAACTTGCCGGCTGTTATCCGGTATTATGTCCCAGGTGCCCCGGGCAATGCAACTTGGCAATTATTTTATCTGGAAGCGGTTTCCAGCAGTCCCTTTAAAAAAGCCTTCGGGGTGGACACCCGGCCTCGAAGGGCCCACTACCCACCATGAAGCCGAAGGGACTCGGTTTCCCCTGATAAAAACATAATCACCTTCGCTGTAAGTGCAAGCGGGGCAAGGTAGTTCAAAGTTCAAAGGTCAAAGTTTAAGGCTCAAAGTTCAAAGTTTAAAGCAGTTGACCCTTGAACCCTGGACCTTGAACCAAATTAGCTCCCGCGGCTGCCTTTGAGCATGATTATAGGGCGGCCTGTGCCGCCGAACCTCAAGCGGCGGTACGCCCTAAATCAGGGCGGACACATGGTCCGCTCCTACAATCCCCAAGATGTAGGGCGGGCTCGGCCCACTGCAGAGGTTGCCTGTGAGCAGCCCTGGTTAACTTTCTTTCTACAAGATTAGCTAAAAGGATGAATATCGAGTGGCGCCGGCCTGGGGCGGCGGCGCCCAGCCGGAGGCAGCCCGCCCTTCAAAAGACAATTTTCCGGGGGCTTTATACTGCTAGTGTAGTGTATCACAATTAGCTATACAATAATTCCGCTTTCTGTTATAATGCTGAGCCAGGAGGCGGAGATGGGAAAATCCATTAGCATACGCTTGACCACTGAAGAAAAGGCGAAATTGGAATTTACCATTCGCTCTGCCACAGCTCCGGTACGGGACGTTCTGCGCTCCCGCATTGTCTTGTTGGCGGCACAGGGGAAAAGTAATCAAGAGATCGCCGTGCAATTGGGTATCCATCGGCATTCGGCAGCTCTGTG
>JBEKDQ010000456.1:0-1481 GCA_050014275.1 Desulfobaccales bacterium
ACGGTGTCGGTGATAATCACTTCACGCTCCCGGGGAAAGCGCAGGCGGCGGCTGGTGGGGTCCAGGGTGGCGAACAGGCGGTCCTCGGAGAGCACTCCGGCGCGGGTCAAGGCATTGAACAGGCTGGATTTGCCGGCGTTGGTGTAGCCGATGATGGAGAGAATCGGCAGGCCCTGGCGCCGCCGGGGCTGGCGCCGCTCCCGGCGGTCCGCCCGCACCCCGGCCAGTTCCTGGCGCAGCCGGTGCAGGCGGTCCCTGAGGCGGCGGCGGTCCATTTCCAGCTTGCTCTCCCCCGGACCCCGGCCGCCAATGCCCCCCATCAGGCGGGAGAGGGCGTCTCCTTTGCCCACCAGGCGGGGCAGCAGGTAATTCACCTGGGCCATCTCCACCTGGAGCTTGCCTTCCCGGCTGCGGGCTCGCTGGGCGAAGAGATCCAGGATCAGTTGGGTGCGATCCAGGACTTTGAGTTCGGTGAAGTCCGTGATGGAGCGCACCTGGGAAGGGCTCAGCTCGGCGTCGAACACCAGCAGGTCCGCACCCTGTTGCAAGGCCTGGATGACCAGTTCTGAAAGACGGCCCTTGCCCATGAGAAAGCGGGGATCGAAGCGTGACCGGCGCTGGATGAGGGTGGCCGCCACCTCCAGGCCGGCGGACCTGGCCAGTTCACAGAGTTCCTCCAGGGAGTCCTCCGCGGCCGCCCGGTTATTGCCGCTGACCCCGATCAAGATGGCCCGCTCCCGTCCACTCCCCTCCTCCCCGGCCGTCTCCACCTGTGCCAGTTCTTCCTCCAGGGAAGCCACCAGGGCGGCAAAATCGAGGCTCAAGGCCCCGGGGTGTGAGGCCTCGATAATCCCCCAGTTATGCCCGTCCAGGGGCCGAGGTAAGAGGTGGGCCACCTGAATAGCCCCCGCCTGCCCATCGGCGCCGGCGCTAACCGCGGCCACCGCGTCCAGGCGCAACAAGGCCAGGTCCATCAAGTCGTCCCGGGTCAGGATGCTGGAGTCCAGGTGGGTATGGATCAGGCGGAGGCCCTTGAGGCGGCCCTTGGCGCCCCGCTCCCGGGGCAGGGGGGGAATAACCAGGGCCTTGGCGTCCCCCACCAGGACGTGGCTCACCAGGCCCTGGCGATCCAGGATCACCCCTACCTGCCGGTGCAGGGACCGGGAGATTTCTGCCAGTTGCCTGGCCAGCTCCGGGGTGAGGAGCAAGGCCGGCGGCACCTTGCGGCGGTAGAGCCGCTCCAATTGGCGATATTGGTGGGATTTTAATCCCGTCAGGTTGCCAAACGGGCGATGGATACGAACCTCCGAGTTTTGAGTTTCGAGTTTCGAGTTTCGAGAAAAAACCGCCTCGAAACCAGGATCACAACTAAATTTGCTGGAGGAAGCTATTAATTTTAAACGCTTATTGATTTTGCTCCGATCAATATGGTATAATTAATTAAAATAAATAGCTAATTGGAGCAAAATCATGCAACAGAA
>JBEKDQ010000457.1:0-1471 GCA_050014275.1 Desulfobaccales bacterium
GTGCTGGCTCACATTTCCGGGAAGATGCGGATGCATTACATCAAGATTCTCCCGGGGGATAAAGTCATCCTGGAATTGTCGCCCTACGACTTGAGTCGGGGGCGCATCGTCTACCGGGTCAGATAGGGAGCCAAAGATGAAAGTCAGGTCATCAGTTAAACGCATGTGCGCCAAGTGCAAGATTATTCGCCGGAAACGCGTGGTACGGGTGATCTGCGATAATCCCAAACACAAGCAGCGCCAGGGTTAACAGGGAGGAGAACAATTGGCCAGGATCGCAGGGATCGACCTGCCCCGCAACAAGCGGATCGAGATCGCCCTTACCTATATTTACGGGATTGGCCGCAGCACCGCTATCCGGGTGCTCCAAGAGGCCAAGGTGGACGGGGGCGCCAAGACGGGTGAATTGACTGACATCGAAATCACCGGCATCCGCCAGGCGATTGACCATACCTGTAAAGTGGAGGGCGACCTGCGTCGGGAAGTCTCGATGAACATCAAGCGCCTGATGGATCTGGGATGTTACCGGGGTCTGCGGCACCGCCGGGGATTGCCGGTCCGGGGCCAGCGCACCCACACCAATGCCCGCACTCGCAAAGGCCCGCGGCGCAGTGTGGTGGGCAAACGGAAGAAGGCGTAAGGAGGCAGGATGGCCAAAGCGCAGGTTCGTACCAAGAAAAAGAAAGAGCGGAAGAATATTCCCGTCGGGGTGGCTCACATCAAGGCCACCTTCAACAACACCCTGGTGACCATCACCGATCCCGCGGGTAACGTGATCTCCTGGTCGTCTTCCGGGGTCCAGGGTTTCAAGGGCTCCCGCAAGGGCACTCCCTTTGCCGCCCAGTTGGCGGCCCAGGACGCGGCCAAGAAGGCCATGGAACACGGTATGCGCAATGTGGATGTCTACGTCAAAGGGCCCGGGGCAGGTCGGGAGGCGGCTCTCCGGGCCTTGCAGGCCGCTGGTTTGTCCATCAACCTGATTAGGGATGTCAGCCCCATTCCCCATAACGGCTGTCGTCCTCCGAAACGCCGCCGGGTATAACGAAGAGGTGACCGAAATTGGCTAGATATTTAGGACCGGTTTGCCGGCTTTGCCGCCGGGAAGGCATGCAGCTCTACCTTAAAGGAGACCGCTGTTACACGGATAAATGCGCCATCGAGCGGCGCCACTATCCACCGGGACAGCACGGCCAGCGGCGGAGCAAGGTATCCGACTATGGCACCCAGCTCCGGGAAAAACAAAAGGTGAGACGTATCTATGGGGTGCTGGAGAAACAATTCAGCGGTTATTTCAAGAAGGCAGAACGGCAGAAAGGGGTGACCGGGACAAACCTGTTGGTCTTACTGGAGCGGCGCCTGGACAACGTGGTGTATCGGTTGGGTTTCGCCAACTCTCGTTCCCAAGCCCGGCAATTGGTGCGGCACAACCTCATGCTGGTCAACGGCGCCAAGGTGAATCTGCCCTCGTATC
>JBEKDQ010000458.1:0-1457 GCA_050014275.1 Desulfobaccales bacterium
TTCCGGCCCTTGACAGGCCCGCCCCCTTTTGTTAAGAAAAACCATGGGCGTGGGGCTGTAGCTCAGCTGGAAGAGCACTTGAATGGCATTCAAGGGGTCAGGGGTTCAAATCCCCTCAGCTCCACCAATTTAAGGTAGGAAACTCAAGGGGTTGCAATCGAAAGATTAGCAGCCTCTTTAGCTTTAGGGGCGTTAGGTGTCAATTTTGTGTCATCTTTCCCCAGGTCGTTAAGCGCAGACACCGCCGCCTGCAAATGGCCTTGGGACAGGTGGGTATAGCGCATGGTCATGGTTAAATCAGCATGGCCTAAAAGCTCTTGCACCGCCTTCAAGCCGATCCCCTTCATCACCAGGTGGGAAGCAAAGGTGTGTCTAAGATCGTGAAACCTGAAAGCCTCAACGCCGGCTCGCCGGCAAGCTGAGGCAAAAGACCGCTTCACTTCATAAAACCGCCTCCCCTGGGAATCGCAAAACACATAAGGGGATTTTAGCTGATTCCCTCGGCGCACTTCCTTGAGCACTCCGGCCAGCCGGTCATTGATAGGAATCTGCCGGGCCTTGCCGCTCTTGGTTTCCGTAAGATAGATAAACCCGTTCCTGATTTGCTCCCACGTAAGCCCAAGAAGCTCACCCCGCCTCATGCCGGTATGCAGGGCCGTCTCCACAATGGGGCGTAGATGGGGGATGAAGGCGTTAAGCAAGGTGTCAATTTCGGTGTCAGTGAGAAACCTAAGCCTGTGGTTATTCTCCTTGAGCATCAGCCTCTTGCCCTTCTTGAAGGGGGAAGTTTCCAACAGGCCCCACTCCACCGCCTTATTCAGCATGTGACCAATAAGGGCCATTTCCCGGTTTACGCTGGCATCGGTCCGGGATTTGCCGCCCTTAACCGGGGTTGCCTTGCGCCTATTTCGATAAGTTTCCAGGTCAAGGTAAGTGATTCCCGAAAGGCTCCGGCCCCCGAAGTGGTCTTGCACCACGGCCAGGAGATACCGCTTGCTTGTGGCAAAAGCCCTCTGAGTTCCAAAGTTTTCCACATACAGCCGGGCCAGTTCGTTAAAGGTGGTCTGGCTCTCCTTTTTCACGTCAAACACATCGTGATAGCGTCCCTCTTTTTTGGCGGCCAGGACCTTGCCCAGGTAGGCGTCAGCATCTTTCTTGAGGGCAAAGAATTTGCGCCGCCGCTTCCCCTCGGGGTTAAAATAGTCAGCCTTATAACTGACAACCCCGGTCTTGCTGGTTTCCTTAGTTACCTTTGCCATTTAGCCGCCCCTCCTTTTGCATCCGGTTCTTCACCGCCTGTTTCCGGTGACAGAATGGACACTCAGCTAAGCCTGGATTATTCCGCATGAATTGATGGAAAATTACCTAACCATATGATATAAGGAGGTATATTTGGCAAATTGGGGGTCTCCAAGATGCACAGTAGTGGTGAAAGCTGGAAAGAGGTAATCCGCCCG
>JBEKDQ010000459.1:0-1456 GCA_050014275.1 Desulfobaccales bacterium
CGCAGGGGCTGGTCCGACTGGGCGCGGAGGAGGTAAAAGTAGCCCCGGTCTACAAGACCCGGGCGCCGCGGGAGCTCCCCCCGGAAGCAGACGCCGCCCTGAAGGAAGGGCCGGTGGATGTCCTCACCTTCACCAGCTCCGCCACGGTGCACAACTTCGCCCGACTCCTGGGCAAAGAAAGGTTTCAAGTCCTGGCCGCCACGGCGACGCTGGCCGCTATCGGCCCCATCACTGCGGCCACCCTGGGAGAATACGGCCTCAGCCCGCAGATCGAACCGGCGGACTACACCATCCCGGCCCTGGCCCAGGCGATTATCGATCACTTTTCGAAAATTGATCCGCAAATGTAGCGCCGCCGCCCTCGGCGGCGCATGGAAGGCAGCGCGCCAATAAAGCCAAGGGAATGTTGGACGTAGCCAATCCTGCATGACCAGATTCTTAACGGTCGGCGACAAATCAACATACTACACTATGCCGCTAAACCATAATCAGCAGCAGACATTGAAATGCTCAATCATTGGGTATTCATTTCCTGCTATTTATTATGATTTCACCAATAAGCGTAAGGTCAACGCCCCAAATATGGGAGTAGTCGAAGAATATATATTTAGATTACTTCGATCAAATAATGTAATTGATGTGAAGTATGGCCTTGCCAACGTTCTATATTGGGGATATGCCCGAATTCCATATGGTCTTACAAGGGTTCACAACTTTATTAAAAATACAACAGATAATCAAATCAACAGGTTCCAGGAATTGCTTTTAAATGGTGCGGTGCCAAATATGGCAACAATCAAGAACTTGCACCTAACTGAATTTTCTGGAATGTCGTTTCTATTTAAAGTATTGATGTTTTTAGATCCAATAAATTATTGCGTTCTAGATACGAAGGTGTCTAAACTGCGAATCCCTGAGGGCACGAAAGCTCTTTCTCATTTAGCATTTGGCCCAAAGGAGACGAGAATTAGAATTTCTCAGAATAATGAAAATGTTTACAACAGTTGGAGAGAAGAATGCCGAGCAATCAGCGGTCAATATTATAATAATGTTTATCGAGTTGCAGATATTGAAAGGGGATTCTTTAACTTGATTCAAACTGATGAATTAGCAACAGCTCAAAAGATATATAATAATGCCTAAAAATTTCAAAGGAGTGCCAACCGGATACCATTCCTTATCGCCCTCCAGTCCGGTGCAACCCCCCATCGACTATAAGCGGGAGCTCAATCCCGCCCAGTATCAGGCGGTGACCACCCTGGACGGCCCGGTGCTGGTCATTGCCGGGGCGGGCAGCGGCAAGACCCGCACCCTGGTCTACCGCCTGGCCTACCTGGTGGAGCAGGGGGTGGACCCCGGGGCCATTTTGCTCCTCACCTTTACCCGCAAAGCCGCCCAGGAGATGCTGTCCCGGGCGGTGCGGCTGTTGGACCGGCCCCTGGCGCAGGTCACCGGG
>JBEKDQ010000460.1:0-1451 GCA_050014275.1 Desulfobaccales bacterium
GTCCTCCCTTACCGTTACCTGAAAGACATTCTGGAAATGTTAGAGGCCCTGGATGCCCTGGTCCCAGGAATTAACCACCGCCACACCCTACTCTACGGGGTGGAGGTGAAGTTCTATTCCCATCGCCTGAAATTGAGCCCGGAGTTGGAGACCCCCATCGGCAATCTGTTCATCATCGGGGATGGCGCCGGCATCACCCGTGGCCTGATCCAGGCCTCCGCCAGCGGCATAATCGCCGCCAGGGCGGTGGCCTCCCGGGGTTAGAAGCCTACTGGCTCCCAGGCGAATTTGTCAGGTCAATTTATGGGTGGGCTAAAGCCCCATGAACGGTTGTTCCGAAAAGTTCCTGCAGCAGCCTGGCATAGAAGGGTGACTTCATAGCCTCAGTCTTTGATACACCATATAAAATAAGTGCCGTTTCTATGTAGGGTTGGCACTGCCCACCAGTTTTCTCTTCCACCCACTCTTCAGGGGGAGGGAATTCCTTTCTCTGCCCGTTCCCAAGTTCCCGCTTGGACGCTGTAATTTTGCCAAACTCCTGCTCGGCCCTGCGAGCATCGGTAGGGCGGGCCTCCGTGCCCGCCGCCTTTAATGGTGGGCAGTGCCCCCCCACATTTCTGCCTTCAAAAGTGGTGAAAAATTGGTGGCACAGGCGTCTCGCCTGTGCGGACTGAGTAGCGGGCGAGACGCCCCCCGCCGGTTTTCTCATAATTTATGGGTGGGCTAAAGGCCCCATGAACTTGTTCTGAAAAGTTCCTGAGTAGGTGGGATACCACATCCTCTGGTTGCCGGTTCCCGCGCCGCCGGGGGCGGCGCCACATTTTTTCATGATTTACGGGTGAGCCAAGGGATCATGAATTACTACTTGGAAAAGTTCTTAGGCGGTCTGTGACCGCGTTATCCCTTATATTTCAAGCAAGAAACAGGCCAACCAGGGTGAGAGGTCCGGGAAAAAGATCGAAAAGAGGGGAACCAGAGGATTTCTGGTCACAAGAGTGGCGGCCAGGTCCCGCGCCTGGCCTGCCTGATGGCGGCCCAGGCATCCTCAATCCCGGGGTACCGCCAGCATACGCGCTACTGCCTGCAGGGCCCGCTCCCGGGTCTGGGCGGGCACCGTTACCTGATGGCGGTTTTCCTTAAGGGCCGCCAGTACATCGCCCAGGGTGATGCGCTTCATGGGCCGGCAGATGAGGCGGCGGGACGGGGAGTGAAAGAGTTTGCCTGGATTTTCCTTGTGCATGCGGTGCAGAATGCCGGTTTCCGTCCCGATGATGAACTCCCGGGCCGCGGCTTCGTGCACATATTGGAGCATGCCGCTAGTGCTGCGGACGGCGTCGGCCTGATCCAGGACCTCGGGGTTGCACTCGGGGTGGGCCAGGAAGACCGCCTGGGGATGGGCTGCCCGGCATTGCAGCACCTCCTCGGCGCTGAGCCCGTCATGGACATTGCAC
>JBEKDQ010000461.1:0-1450 GCA_050014275.1 Desulfobaccales bacterium
TCTTTTTCATCAATATCCCCATCTGCGCCCTGGCCCTGCTGGTAGGCGGGACTTCCCTGGGAAGGCTCCGGTCCCAGATGGCCTGGGACCGGCGGGCCTTGGACCTCTGGGGCTCTCTGGTCCTGGCCCTCGCCCTGGGATCGCTGGTCCTGGCCCTGACCCGGCTACGGGAATCGGGTTGGGGTGACGGTCTGACGGAGGGTTTCCTGGCCCTGGGGCTCGGGCTGCTCCTCATCCTGGTCTTTCTGGAGCGCCGCCAGCCCTTCCCCTTGATCCACGGCGAGTTGTGGCGAAGTTGGCCCTTCGTGGCGGGGTCGCTGGCGGTGGTTCTGACCTTCGCCGCGGTAATGGGGACCTTTTTCCTGCTGCCCTTCTTCCTGGAGCAGGTTTACCACTACTCCCCGGATCAGGCGGGCCTGCTGCTGGGCGTCCTGGCCCTGACCAACGCCGCGGTGGCCGGGGTAGGGGGGTACCTGGCGGACCGCTGGGGGAATCTGCTGGTGCTGCGCAGCGGCTGCCTGCTGATGTTGGGCGGTCTGGCCTCCCTGGTGTTCACCGGGCCCGGCGACACCGCCCTGAGCCTGGCGGCCAGGTTCGTCCTCCTGGGGCTGGGCTTAGGTCTGTTCCAGGCCCCGAATCTCAACGAGATTCTCCGAGGGGTAAAGCCGTCCCTGGTGGGTCTGGCGGCCAGCACCAATGCGGTGCTAAAGAACCTGGGGTCCTTGACCGGGATCACCCTGATGGTGACGGTCTTTGCCCGGCTGGAACTGCACCACATCCCCGGCCTGGGGCAGGAAGTCTACCCGGGAATGGCGCCCTACCAGCAGGCCTTTGCCGCGGCCTTCCTGATCGCGGCCTTGAACCTGCTCATCAACCTTCTGCCCCGGAAGATGCCCGCCGCTAACCGCGGCCAATTATCAACCTGAACGCACCTGGGACCAGGTTGCCGCAGGCTTTAGCCTGCGTAAGCTAAAACTTGCGGCTACATTTTAAATGGAATTTAGTTAATGCTCTGATTAATAAGACCTCTGCGCCTGGTCCAGAAGGCCCTGGGCCATGAAGCACTGCCCACCACCCGATTTGCAGCCATACGATTAAATGGGTAACTGGAGCATGCTATCGAAAGTTTATGAACGGAGGAGAATAATTATGTTACGGGGACTCATCTATGATGAGCATATCAGCACGCCAAAACCCGGCTGCCGAAGTGCGGAGATATAGCAGTAATCTTCTATTGAAAGGTATGGATCAGGCGCCTTCAGTTTAATTCTTCTTTTAGCCAAATGACTAAATTTCTTATTGATTTCTCAAGAATATTGCAAAAAGGATCTTTTTCATAAAATTGTAAACCAACTAGTGGTCTGTATCATAATTAGCTATACATTTTTTACATAAAGAGGTGCCAATTTGTCCAGAATTTCGTCAGCAGTTTTGGTCCAGAGGAAAGGTT
>JBEKDQ010000462.1:0-1446 GCA_050014275.1 Desulfobaccales bacterium
CGCCATGGAAGTGGTGCCCCGGCTGCTGGCCCGGGACTGCCGGGTGGTGGACCTGAGCGCCGATTTCCGCTTCAAGGACGCCGCGGTCTATGAAAAGTGGTATCAGCCTCATCTCGCCAAGGAATTGTTGGCCGAGGCGGTCTACGGCCTGCCGGAGATCCATGGCTACGCGGTCAGCCGGGCCCGCCTGGTGGGCAACCCCGGCTGCTACCCCACCTGCGTTATCTTGGGACTGGCGCCCCTGGTGCAGAATAAGCTGATTCACCTGGACTCGCTGATTGCCGATTGCACGTCCGGGATCAGCGGCGCCGGTCGGCAGGCGTCCCTGAGCACCCAGTATTGCGAGGTCAACGAGGGGCTGCGGGCCTACAAGGTGGCGGAGCACCGCCACAACCCGGAAATGGAGCAGGAGTTGAGCCTGCTGGCCGGCGAACCGGTGCTGGTGACCTTCAGTCCTCATCTGGCGCCCATGAGCCGGGGCATTCTGGGGACCCTGTACGCCCGGCTGCTGCGGCCTCAGAACGAGGTGGAAATTCTCAACTTCTACCAGAATTTCTATGAGGATCAGCCCTTTATCCGCTTGCTGCCCAAGGGCAGCCTCCCCAATACCATCAACGTCCGGGGCAGCAACTATTGCGATCTCGGGGTGCGGGTGGACGGCGCCCGGGGGCGGGTCATTGTGGTGGCGGCCATCGACAATCTGCACCGGGGGGCCGCCGGCCAGGCGGTGCACAATTTCAACCTGATGGCCGGGTTTCCCGAAACCACGGGCTTGGATCTGGTGCCGCTGATTCCCTAAATGCCAGATGAAAAGCATGGTGGGCAGTACCCCCCCCCAGCATTTTTCCTAATGATAATCCAAGCCTATTCCACCCCCACCCGGTGTCGCCCCCTCAAGGGGGAGGGAAAATGGAAAAATTTTCCTGAATGGACCTGCAGCGCAATATCCGCCTGCTTCTGGAATACGCCGGCACCCGCTACCACGGCTGGCAACGCCAGAAGAATGCGCTCTCCATTCAACAGGTATTGGAAGAGGCCCTCACGCGGCTCACCGGGGAGGAAGTCAGGCTCATCGCCTCGGGGCGCACCGATGCCGGGGTGCATGCCCTGGGGCAGGTGGCCAATTTTCACACCGGTGGCGCCCTCCCCCTGAAAGCCTTTGAGGCCGGCGCCAACTCCATGCTGCCCTGGGATATCGTGGTTCTGGAGGCGCGTGAGGTCCCCCCGGAGTTTCACGCCCGGAAATCGGCCCTCTCCAAGACTTACGAATACCGCATCCTCAACCGGCCCCGCCGTTCCCCCCTGCATCACCAAGTTGGCTGGTGGATTTCAGGGAAGCTGGATCTGGAGGCCATGGCGGCGGCCGCAGCGCTGCTCCCCGGGGAGCACGATTTTTCCGCCTTCAGGGCCAGCGGCAGCGGCTCGCTGAACCCGGTGCGGCGGATT
>JBEKDQ010000463.1:0-1440 GCA_050014275.1 Desulfobaccales bacterium
AAGGCCTGGCGGACACGGCCTTGAAGACCGCCAACTCGGGCTACCTGACCCGGCGGTTGGTGGACGTAGCCCAGGATGCGGTCATCACCCAGGCAGACTGCGGCACCATCGACGGCATCTTCGTCACTCCCCTGGTGGAAGGCGGCGAAATCATCGAGCGGGTGGGAGATCGGGTCTTAGGGAGGGTGTGCCTGGATGACATCGTTGATCCCCACACCGGGCAAGTGCTGGTGCAGGCCAACGAAGAGATCGATGAAGACGCCTCCCGGCGCATCGAGGAGGCCGGACTGGAGAAGGTGCAGATCCGCTCGGTGCTGACCTGCCAGACTCGCCGGGGAGTGTGCGCCAAGTGCTACGGGCGGGATCTGGGCCATGGCACCCCGGTGTCCAACGGCGAGGCCATCGGGATTCTGGCGGCCCAATCCATCGGCGAGCCCGGCACCCAGCTCACCATGCGCACCTTCCACATCGGCGGCACCGCCTCGCGGCGGGTCGAACAGAGCTTCCACGTGGCCCGGGGGAAGGGCTGGGTCCGTTTCGACAATCCCAAGATGGTAGTTGACCGTCAGGGCGAGCTGGTGAACCTGAGCCGCCAGGCGGAACTGGCCCTGGTCAGCGAAAAAGGCATCGAACGGGAACGCTACCCCCTGACCTACGGGGCCCACATCAAGGTGAAGGAGGGGCAGGAGGTGGTGGCCGGGCAGGTGCTGGCGGAGTGGGACCCCTTTACCAATGCCATGCTCACCGAAGTGGGCGGCCGCATCAAGTTCGGGGACATCGTGGACAACACCACCGTGCAGGAACGGGTGGACCCGGTGACCGGCAAGGCCTCCCGCCTCATCATCGAGAGCCGGGACCCGGAGCTCAGACCCCGCATCTCGGTGAAGGACGAAACCGGGGCCACCGCCCGCATTCCCGGGAGCCCGGCCTTTGCCCGCTACTTCATGCCGGTGGGCGCCATCCTCATGGTCAATGAAGGCGATGAGGTCTTTCCCGGGGACGTTATTGTCAAGATTCCCCGGGAAACTACCAAAACCAAGGACATCACTGGCGGCCTGCCCCGGGTGGCGGAGCTCTTCGAGGTGCGCAAACCCAAAGAAACCGCCATCATCAGCGAAATCAGCGGGGTGGTTTCCTTCGGGCGCCACATCAAGGGCAAACGCAAGATCATCGTTACCCCGGAGGTAGGCAAACTCAAGGAGTACCTGATCCCTAAAGGCAAGCACGTGGCGGTGCAGGAAGGCGACTTTGTCCGGGCCGGAGAACCCCTGATGGACGGCTCCGCCAACCCCCACGATATCCTGAACATCAGCGGCCTCAAGGAACTGGCCCGTTATCTGGTGGATGAAGTCCAGGAGGTCTACCGCCTCCAGGGGGTGAAGATCAACGACAAGCACATCGAGGTCATCGTCCGGCAGATGCTGCGGCGCATCAAGGTGG
>JBEKDQ010000464.1:0-1439 GCA_050014275.1 Desulfobaccales bacterium
CCGGAGATAGACGGCGTAGCCCAGGGCCAGGTCCTGGATGATCAGGCCGGTGGAATCGAAGACCGTGATCTCCTCAGGACCCAGGCGGCCCGGTTTCTTGCCTGCCACCACCTCCCCCAGGGAGCCGTAAACTTGCTCCGCAGAGAACTCGCCTTTGGCCAGGGGCACGTTGATCTCCCCGGAGTGGGACGCCTGGACCCAATCGTCCACCACCACCTTGGCGGCCCTCAGGATGGCCGGGTCCAGTTCCTGTTTGCCGGCAGCGTCGGCGCCGATGGCGTTGATATGGGCGCCGGGCGAAAGCCACCCTCGTTGGACCACCGGGGTGCGGCTGGAGGTAGTGGTGACCACGATATCCATCCCCTGCACCGCGGCCTGGGCGGTGGCCACCGGCCGAGCCGGGACCCCATGGGCGGCCGTGATCTTCTCGGCAAAGGCCCGGGCGTGGTCCAGATGGCGGTCGAAGACCGCAATCCCCTGAATGGGCCTGACCTTCAGGATGGCGGCCACCTGGGTGCGGGCCTGGGCCCCGCAGCCGATCATCCCCAGGAGGGCCGCCCCGGGGCGGGCCAGGTACTCAGCCGCCAGGCCGCCGGCGGCCCCGGTGCGGAAATCGGTGATGCGGGTGCCGTCCAGGTCGGCAAACTCCAGCCCGGTATCCGGATGGTTGAGGAGGATCTTGGCCATCACCGTGAGCAAGCCCCTGGCCGGATTGCCCGGGTGCACGTTGACCCATTTGAGGCCGCAGATGTGACCCTGGGGCAAGTCGATTTCTCCATACATGGCCCGGAAGTCCCCCCGGGCCAGGGTCAGATACGACTTGGGGGGCATGTTCACCCTCCCTTCGCCGTAAGCCCGGAAAGCCTCAGCCGCCGAGGCCAGCGCCAGGTCCATATCCAACACCTGCATCACCTCGGATGCGGTCAACACCAGGCTCATAGGTCCTCCGCAGGCCATGCAAAACTGCTGCTAGAAAAGTTCAAGGTTCAAAGTTCAAAGTCAAAAGTCCAGAGTTTTCATGTAGGGTGCGCACTGCGCACCATAATTATGCGTATCTTTTCATTTTTTTGGAGTAAGCCAACGGCTTCATGAGCGAGCTGGTAGAAACGTTCAAAGTTCAAAGTCAAAGGCCAGAGTACGTGCAGGTATTAACTTTTCATGTTTCTGGAGTGAGCCGAAGGCCCCCATCAGTGACTGTTATGAAAAGTAGGGTGCGCACTGCGCACCATAATTATGCGTATCTTTTCATTTTTTTGGAGTAAGCCAACGGCTTCATGAGCGAGCTGGTAGAAACGTTCAAAGTTCAAGGTTCAAAGTTCAAAGTCAAAACCGAGAGTACGTGCAGGTATTAACTTTTCATGTTTCTGAAGTGAGCCGAAGGCCCATGAGTGACCGTTATGAAAAGTCTTCATGTAGGGTGCGCACTGCGCACCATAATT
>JBEKDQ010000465.1:0-1432 GCA_050014275.1 Desulfobaccales bacterium
AACTATCTGGGTATACGAGGAAATAAGGAGATAAGATTTTGATTCTGGAAGGACTGCGGTCGTCGGGACGGCTGGATCAATGCAAGCGGGTGGACTACCATCCACGCGAAGCGTTTAGTTCATGTTCACCATATCAACACGAAGCTAAACGCATCAATCCCACCGCCTCAACCTTTTCTTGTCGACTCGCCGGGAAAGGGCAAGAAACCGGCTTTTTCTCGTTCCCAAGCTCCTGCTTGGGAACGGAAATTTTGGCCCAAGCTCTGCTTGGGCTCACATCATGTCATTAGTACGATAATTTTCTATCTCGTAATCCTTGCCAGGGGGAGCCTGGCATAAAAATGGGTTCCCAAGCGGGAGCTTGGGAACCAGAAAAAATTAATTTATCTTTAATAAATCTCTATCCCAATGAAATTATAATCTAAATTTTTACAGAGAAATTTTGGGGGAAACCTGGGTCTCTCAAGTGGAGCAGCAGGCCCTGCAACATCGCGGTGACCCAGGTCCAGCCCGGCAGGCCCAGCCAGTCCTCCGGGGAGCTGAAGTGGGGCGGCGCCGGACTTGGGTCTGCTGCCGCTCGCTCAATCCACCGGCTAATCTCGATTGAGCCTTGCCTGAGAGGGGAGAATCCCGGGGCCGCAGCTTCCAGGGATTCCCCCAGGTCCAGGAGCAGGCGCAGATAGAAGGCGTCCCCCAAAAAGTACCGCACCAGCCGGGCCGCCTCGGGGACCGGGATTGGGACCAAATCCCCTCCGCCGCGGCCGCCGGAGGGCAGTTGGAGCAATAGCCCCACCAGGGCCGTATGGGCCACCGCCTGCTCCAGCCCGCCTCCCGGGATCTCCAGGGCGGCGCTCAGGGAGTGGGCCGGAACCTCCCTTACCTCCTCCCCGGCCGCCTCATTCAGGCCCCAGGCGTCCAGGGCCGCCGGCCAGCCCCGGGAAGCGGCCTGGCAGTAAAAGGCCCCCAGATTTTGGGCCACCCTGCGGGTCAGGCGAAAGGCCGCCAGGGCTCCGGCCAGGTCCGGCGGCGCACCTCCCTCCTCCAGGGCCGCCACATACCGGGCCGCAACCTCCCGGGCGGCCACGCGGCCTGCAGTTCCAGGGGAAAGATAGCGGCTGGCCGCCCTCTTGGCCAGCCGCCAGAAGGGCCCCGTTGGCCCCCGCCGGGCGCTGGAGGTCCCCATAGTCAGTTCCGGTGGTTAGTGGTTAGTGAAAAGTGTAAAGGAGTTTTAATGGCAATACGGTTCACTTAATCGGTTCTTTTCTAAGGAATTGGCGGGCACGCGCCCTCCCACTTATTTTATTAATGGGAGCGGAAAAGAGATTAAATTCCCCCTCACCCTAACCCTTGTATCTTAGTTTAAGATACGCTTGATTGTGAATGGTAGTCAAAGTTAATGTTGACAAGAGACATGGTGGTTTCCTGGGCTAGG
>JBEKDQ010000466.1:0-1424 GCA_050014275.1 Desulfobaccales bacterium
GGCGTCCACCATTTTTGATGCCAAGACCGGCAGTAAGATAAATTTGTGCACCAGAGTGGTCTCGCCTGGAAATCTAGTGAAAAAATCGCCGTCGTTTTCTGCCCAACCCTCCAATTTAACAGTCGCCCATGAGCCATTGGCTCACCCGTAAATCATATAGCGCTGCCACCCCCGGCGTGCGGGAACCGGCTGCCAGAGGGTGGGTATCCCACATACTCAGAAACTTTTCAAGGCAGTCGCTCAGGAGCCGTTGGCTTACTCCAAAAAAATAAAAAGATACGCATAGTTATGGTGCGTAGTGCGCACCCTACATGAAGACTTTTCGTAACAGCATAAAAATTTTATGCCGTCTGGGCCCAGGGCGCGGTGTGGTCCTGGATTTCTCCCGGCCGGGGAAACCGCGCCTGATTGCCTTATGAGGCGCACCAATCTGACCTGAGAAAGTTTAATCTTCCGGGGAAATTTTTGGTTTTTTGGTTAGGGATGCCAGGTGGAGGGCCAGGGGTTTGCCGTTCGAATCGCCCGGCATCCGACAAGGAGGCCTTTCCCCGCCAGGAAGACTCTCACCCCTTTCCGCCTCCCCCGCCCGGCTTGCCTTCTTAAAAGAGGCTAAAGGACAGCAGTGTCTGGCAAGGTTTTTGCTATGAGGCAGGCAGTAGTGACTTGTTTGAATTTAGGTATGCCCACTAGCAAATCAATTCATGGAATTTACAAGCTATTTCCCTCTCCCCCCTTGGGGGGAAAGGGCAGGGTGAGGGGGGGTATGCAACGGCCGATGAAGCCACCCCTCACCCGGTGTCGTCCCCTCGCAGGGGAGTGGGGATTTAGTTTGCATGGATATTAATATGTTGATATCGTTGAAATTACCATGGTCTAGAGTTTAACTGCGAGATAGTGTAATCTTCCTCTCGCAATTTTGTTGCCAGACACTATTGGCTAAAGGATAGTTCCCGGGACGACCATCCAATCAACCGCCCAATGGCCCGATTCCATTCGTCTCAAACAGACCGCGCCGCCCATCTGGAAATTTATTACACTGTTCCCTTTATTCCCGGTTATGAGTAGGGCGGCCAAATTGGCCAGATGGGGGAGATGTCCCACCAACATGGTATCCTCATCCAGTTTGGCGATCCGGTCCGCCCAGATCTCTGGATCATCCAGAGGCGCCAGCCCCTGGGCTGCCGAGATTCCGGCCGGCGGTTGTAAATGCCTGGCCAGGACCCGGGCGGTGCTTTGGGCCCTGGTCTTGCCGCTATGAAATATCTGCCTGACCTGTACATTAAGCCTTTTCAAGTGGTGAGCCACACTTTCAATGTCCATGCGGCCCTTTTCCGTGAGATCCCTCGCCGCATCTTCTTCCTCTCTCTTGGCTTCGGCATGCTGCACCAGATAAAGAAGCATGGTAAACCTCCTCAGGTTTTCTT
>JBEKDQ010000467.1:0-1413 GCA_050014275.1 Desulfobaccales bacterium
GATGATGTTGAAAACCTTTTCCAGGTAGGCTTCATCCCGCAGTTTTTCCAGGGGGATGGTATGGGCCAGACTGGTGAGCTGGGAGATGCGCTCGTCCAAAAAGAGATCGATGGAACTGGAACGGTTTCCCGCCAGGGTCTTCATATCTTCCATGATCTTGGTGTAGTAGGATTGGCTAAACTGGTAGTAGATGAAGGCTCCCAGGATCAACAGCGGGATTACCGAAAAGGCCAGGATGGTCAGGATAATTTTCCACCATAATTTTTTATAGTATTCTCGCTCCATCCCGCTGACCGCCTCTCAAGACCCGAGATTTTCCCTGAGGTTGCCCGGTCCGCCGGTTCCCGGAGATGGGGGGCACCCCATGGTAAATCTGCTAAGCAATGGCCGTTCCAAGGAGAGCTGCTCGGTTAACCGATTGTATTATTTAATTAATTTATCGAACACCCCAGGCCTTCGGGAATAATTCGGAGACCTGGCTGTCAATATTTTTTACAGGTTGTAAAGGGAGGTCACGCCCCGGGCCTTTCTGTTATGGGCCATTATAGACTTTGATCACCTTGCCGGCAGGAAGCCTGGAGTTGGGGATCACAAAGCCGATCCATCTTCGGCAGCGTCTGCCAGAAAGTGGTGCGGGAAGCCTCCTGCCCTGTGGTCACCATCAACCCGACCATGGGTTAGGCCTCCTAACTTCCTCAACCTCGGAACCAGAGGAGGTTTCCCATAGGGGTCAAAGACCCGCCCCGGGCTCCTCTTCTCTTCGGTCCGCCTCCTATTCTCCCCGACAGGCCTCTGCCAGGATCTTTTCCAGTTCCACGGGCGCCGGCACCCGGCCCGCCACCACCACCCGGCCGTTGATCAGTAGGGCCGGAAGGGGCCGGACCCCGTAATCCTGCAAGATAGCCAGATCCGTAATATATTCAATCCCGGCTTCCAACCCCTTGGCCGCCAGGGTATCCACCACCATCTGAAAAAACCCCTGGCAGGCGGCACAGCCCAGGCCTAGAAGAGTGATCTCCAGGCCCCCGGGGGCCTCGGGCTCCACCGCCTCTCCCCGGAAGCGGCGGAATTCCCGCCACAGGGCTTTTTTGTAATCCGCCCGAAGGTTGACGGAGATGTAATTCCTGGTCGCCACTTGGGACAAAAGCTCCTCCTGGGCCTGCTCCGGGGAGTCCCAATGGCGCCCCATTAGCGCCTGGAAGACCTCCTCCAGGCCGAGGAGGCCGATGCGGTTCTTGCCTACTTGCACCTGGGTGATCTTCTCGGCTATCAATCTTTACTCCGTCAATCCTGGATGAGCTTGAGTTCCCGCAGTTTCTTGATCAGGTCTTTTTTAGGGAAAACCCCCTCGTGGCGGAAGACCTCCTTACCGGCGGGGTCCAGAAAGACCTGGGTGGGCCCATCCCGAGGCCT
>JBEKDQ010000468.1:0-1412 GCA_050014275.1 Desulfobaccales bacterium
CGGATGAGCCGAGAGGTTCACGTCCGTATCTGTGAGGGCGTGGGGGTGAGATTCCCCCACGCTACTCGACTCATCTATGGCTTCGGCCTTGGTGAAATGCCAGGGAGGGAGCCCTCAACTACCGGCAGGGGTGGCTTTTGCTGCAGCAATTGCCGCTCCCTGGCGGTCAGCCCCGAAAACGCCCCGGAACGGTTAGCGTGGTCCCAGCCGCTGACAAAGTCTTTGATGACCACGTCCGAGATGCCGGGGCTCAGGTAGGTCTTGTGGCCCACGACGGTGCGAATGGCCCTGACCAGATCTTCCAGGGCACAGTCTTTAAAGAGATATCCGGAAGCGCCGGCCTTGAGCATGTTTAACGCGACGAGACTGTCAGAGTGCATGGAGAGGGCAATTACCTTGACCCCTGGGCACTCCGCCAGGATCTGGCGGGTAGCTTCAATGCCGTTTAAGCCGGGCATGGTGATGTCCATGATCACTACATTGGGGGCAAATTCCTTCACCAGCGGCAGCACCTCCCGGCCATCGTCCGCCTCGGCCACCACCTGCATATCCGGCTCTGCCGCCAAAAGATTGCGCAGTCCCTGGCGGACGATCTGATGGTCTTCCGCTAACAAGATCTTAATGGTCATCTCCATTTCCCACCTTAACCGAGTGATCATCCGGTCCGGCCACCCGCTGATCGCGGCCACCACAGTCCACACATTGGGATTCGTAGATCGGCATGATTAATCTCCCATTTAGTTAGGTCGATGGTGTAAGTCTTTTCAACTTCAACCGAACAGCGGGGCAGAAAGGAACTGCACCGACACCCCAAAATTAGACGTTCCTGCCACCTGGGGTGCGATACGCTTTACCACCGCCTGGGTTTTGATAGGGGGGGCGGGGGTAGCGGTAAATGTGAATTCTCCGACATCCCCGGGTTTCAGTGGAGGGGCGGTCTCACATTCGAAATATAGCCCACCCAGACTAATGTTTTTCAGCACCGCCTGGCCTTCCCAGGATTGTCGCGAATCCCCCATATGGACATTGCACTGCATGGGTAAGGAAAAAATGACCCGAAGATGCGCTCGCCTTTCAACCATACCGCCGCTCCAAAAAGAATTTATTACTATTATCCCTTAACGTTTTATATATTCAGGGTCCGCCAAAGCGCCATCGGGAAAAACCTTAAATTTAAGAAAAAATTCCCCGATTTTTCCAAAGGACTCGGATTTAAAATCCATTTGAGCATCGGGGTTTTCTTTTTGGGCAAGGGGATATTCCGAGATTGAAAATCTATATGGAGACACTGCTGTCCGGTAGAAATTACTTGAGATAGCAAGTAAAACAGCCCCAAAACAGCCAATCAATGCTATAATGGGTTTGGCAAAAATCTAAACATTGAAAGGAGTTATGGGGCTTATGGCACATTG
>JBEKDQ010000469.1:0-1403 GCA_050014275.1 Desulfobaccales bacterium
AGGGATGGGGATTTCCGGCGCCATGGCCCGGATGACCGGGATGACCCGGCGCAGTTCCTCTTCCAGAGGCACCGGTTCGGCAAAGGGCCGGGTGGACTCGCCGCCCACGTCCAGGATATCGGCCCCCCCGGCCACCAGATTCCGGGCCTGGGCCAGGGCCGCGTCATGGTCGAAGAATCGGCCCTGGTCCGCGAAGGAATCAGGAGTGACGTTGAGAATGCCCATGATCAGGGGCCGTCGGGAGGCCAACAGCTCCGGCCAGGACTGGCGGCGGGGGAACTGGGCGGAGGGGGCGAATGGAGGGGTCTCGGTCATGGGCTAATCCCAAATGCCCGGAGCGCCATCTACGGAGGGCGCCGTCAAGGCTGGCCCCTGACCCAAAAAACTAGGGCAGTCCCCGACCTGCCCAGGTTCTCTCCTTGACCTCCGGACTACCAAACCCCTAAGCTCGCTGCAGGCTCAAGGGGAACTGGTCGGGATCCCCGGATTCCTCCTGGGGTTCCGGGGCTTCTTCCTGTGGCTGCTCCACCACGGCCAGGATCTTATCGATCTCCCGGCTGTCCAGGGTTTCTTTTTCCAAGAGGCCCTGGGCCAGGGTTTCCAATTGCCCCCGGTGCATGGAAAGTAAGGCCACTGCTTGCCCGGAGGCCTTTAATACCAGATTCTTGATGGCGGCATCGATAAGGCGAGCCGTATCCTCGCTAAAATCCTTGGATTGGGCGAACTCCCGGCCCAGAAAGATATGCTCTTCCTTTTTCCCGAAGGTGACCGGCCCCAGCTCATCGCTCATGCCCCAGTTGCACACCATCTTCCGGGCCAGTTCGGTGGCCCGCTCCAGGTCGTTGCCCGCCCCGGTGGTGAATTGCTGAAAAACCAGCTCCTCAGCGGCCCGGCCGCCCAGAAGGACAGTGAGGGCGATCATCAGGAAATCTTTGGAATAGGTGTGGCGTTCGTCCAGGGGCAACTGCTGGGTAAGACCCAGGGCCTGCCCCCTGGGTATGATGGTGACCTTATGGATTGGGTCGGCGCCGGGGCTGAGCCTGGCCACCAGGGTGTGGCCCGCCTCGTGGTAGGCGGTATTGCGCCGCTCACGCTCACTCAGGATGAGGCTCCTGCGTTCCGTGCCCATGAGGACCTTGTCCTTGGCCTGCTCAAAGTCTTCCATGGCCACCGTTTCGTTACCCCGGCGGGCGGCGAACAAGGCGGCCTCATTGGCCAGGTTCTCCAGATCGGCCCCGGAGAATCCGGGGGTGCCCCGGGCCAGAATGGAGAGGTCCACCGAATCGGCCAGGGGGGTGCGCCTGGTATGCACCTTGAGGATGGCCTCCCGGCCTTTGAGGTCCGGGACCGGGACCACCACCTGGCGGTCGAAACGGCCGGGCCGTAACAGGGCCGGGTCCAAG
>JBEKDQ010000470.1:0-1402 GCA_050014275.1 Desulfobaccales bacterium
TGATAACCTGCCCCGGATTCCACCTCAAAAAAACGTCTAGACCATTTCCTCCTGGTAGGAACCCCCGCGATGATGGGATCCAGGCAAAAAATTTCACCGAGAAAAATCTGGCCTTTTAACTTGGCCATGACCGGCCGCTGGCTGGGCATCAACTTTAGGGTTTGTCCATCATAACTTCTCTAGATCCGCTTCTTCTAATCCGAGATTAGGAGGCATCCTTGGTTGCACCGCGGTAAAAAAATATGGTTTTGTGGACCTCTCTTCCGGAGTTCAACCACGGAAAGTTTCTTAATTTTGCAGCCAATTTGTCTGGTGGCCAGGTCCTGTAAGAACCCAGCCACGCAAATTTGCCGGGTCAAGGTTGACAAGGAAGGTATGATGTTTATTTTTAAAATTAGCAAAAAACTCCTAGGGAGGAAGTTCTCAGGGGCCTGAAAGAAGCGTACCAGGAAAAGAACGAGGCGCAGCTCTAAGAATGGTCGGCCAAGGTCAAGGAATTTCAGGCCAAGGCTGAGATGGCCAAAGCCGATGTCAAAATTGGACTGCAAAAGGACCTCCAAGCCCTGCAAGAAAAACATAACGCCGCCCAACAGCAGCTGAAAGACCTTAAGGGAGCAAGCGCCGACGTCTGGGAGAAAGGCAAGCAGGGCCTGGAAAAAGCAATGGGCGATTTGAAAAAAGCCTTGGAAAGCATTAAAAAACAACACTGTCTTTAAAGGGGAGCGCCGGAGAATCGCATATTACCGGGAGCATGAAAGGGGTTCCAGCTTTATCCCCTCTCCCCCGATGGGGGACGACACCGGGTGAGGGGGAATTTAATCTCTTTTCTGCTCCCATTAATAACTCCGCAGTGCATGGGAGCGGGCCCTTGCGTGGTTCATTTAGTCGCAGAGCTTCCCCTGCCGGTGCCCCTGCAGCTCCTTGGGTTACCGGCCAGCGGCGCCGGAGGCCATTGAGGTATGTCTCATGGCCTGCTCGGGCTCCAAGATGAACCGGGACAACTTCTAGAAAATCAAAACCGGCATGACCCTGGCGGAAGTCAAGGCCATTCTGGGAGAACCCGCCGATTCCTCCAGTATCGAGGTGGCGGTGATTTCCGGCGCCACCGCCATGTGAAAGGGGGAAGGCATCACCATCAACATCCAGTTTATGAACGGCAAAGTTATCGCCCCAGAGTTCCTCAAACCCGGGAAAGAGGCCCCGAAGCCCGGGCAATAGCCGGGACCGGGAAAGTAGCGGCGGTCAGGTGAAGGTCAAAAATAATAACCTTGGTAAAGCTGCAGGCCGGGCTTCCGGCAGAAGGAGATGAAAATGGGATTACTTTTGCTAGTTATTATCATTATTTTGCTCATAGGGGCCGCCCCCAGGTGGCCATATAGCCAAAGCTGGGGCTATGGTCCGA
>JBEKDQ010000471.1:0-1400 GCA_050014275.1 Desulfobaccales bacterium
CCTTTGCCAACCCGGAGAACTACGAATATTGCGAAGAAGAACGGATCACATATTTCATCAGGTTGCCAAGCAATGCCAGCTTGGAGCGCCTTTTGGGACCTCACCTCGTTCGTGCGGTTGGCAGACCGCCCAAAAGCGGCATCCAGGTCAAGACCGTTGACCTTCTCTACCAGGCCAGAAGTTGGAGCCGGCCTCGGCGGGTAGTTGCCAAGATCGAGTGGCATCGGCGCGAGCTTTTCCCCAGGATCGGCTTGGTGAAACTTCAGGCTACCTGCCGGCAAGGTGATCAAGGTCTATAATGGTCGGGCCGAGATAGAAAACCGGATCAAGGAAGGGAAGAATACTCTTCGGTGGGACAAAACCGGTTGCCAAAGGTTCAAGGCCAACCAGGCCAGGCTACAGATGGGGGTTTTGGCTTACAACCTCCTGCATATGATCCGGCAGTTCTATGTTTGGGGTGAAGAAGTGAAACGGTCCATGGAGTGGCTGATCAAGCGATTAATCAAAGTGGGCGCCAGGGTTTCTTATCATGCCCGGAGATGGTATGTCCATGTGGCCTCCGCCTTTCCTCTGGCACACCACCACCGATCAGTGCTGGCCTGCGGTCCTTAGGCTTTCCAGCCTGTTAGCATCTGGTCGCTGAGGGATTGGTATGCCCGAAATCTGGGGAAAATTGACTTTCCGCCTCAATTTGTGCTATTTTGCCACCTTCGAGAAGAATTGGTTTCGAGAAGAGGATCGTTTGGGAAATTTTACTCGGCCAAAGAGGCTCCAAAACCTCGTTGGGACAGAAACAGCTATGAATGCGGCATAATCTCGGATTAGGCTGGAAATCAGATCTGGACTGATCTTCTCTGGCCTCTAAAAACGGCGACGAGAGATTTCGGGGAAGTTTTGTGATATCATGCTACTCATGAGTGGGGTACTTTCGCAAATACAGCGGCAGCAAGGGATGGTTCGATGCACGTCTTTATGGTGTACGTCCGGGATGGAAATTTTTGCCAACTACTCCCCGAGGAGCTGAACAGATCCAGGTCTGACGATGGCCGCATCAGAATGATGGCCTTTCCTCCCCTGGGAATCCAGACCCTGGCTCCGGTGCTGCGCCAACATGAACACCAGGTCCGGCTATTCGACACCTATCACCCGCAGATGCAGGCGGAGCACCTCACCCAGGCTGTAGCGGAAGAGCGCCCCGACGTCGTTGCCCTCTCCTGCCTCTCGACCACCACCTACCCGGCGCTCAAAAACCTGGCGAGACGGCTTAAATCCGCCGCTCCGAAAATCCCCCTCATCGCCGGCGGCGCCTTCGCCACCATGAATGCCGACCACATCCTCAAGGACTGCCCTGACCTGGACTGCGTGGCGGTGGGAGAGGGCGAAGAACTCCTGCCGGACTA
>JBEKDQ010000472.1:0-1396 GCA_050014275.1 Desulfobaccales bacterium
GCAAGGGCAACAGCAGCTCAAGAAAAGCCTCCAGGCGACCACGGGCCTCGAGCAATTCTTCTCTGTCCATGCGACCCATGCTCGCATAGGAGAGAATTATTGTCAATACTTAACGCAGTAGTACTAGGGGTGCCTTGAAATTCATCCAGCCATAGATGGACCTTCTCAAAAGCCTCGCCGAATAACTCCCTGGATTCCTGACAGTGCCGCTCAAAGGAAGACACAATTACCTGTTAAATCCTCTTTAGCAGTTTCTGCAACTGCGGCCAGGGGCGGGTGTTGAGGACATCGGCGGCTTCCAGCCAGCCTCGCCGGGCCTGGCCGATCCCTAAGCGCATGAAGTTGAAATCCGCGATGCTGTGGGCGTCGGTGGAGATGGCCACTTTGACCCCCAGGTCCTTGGCCAGGTTGCAGTGGATGTCCACCAGGTCCAGGCGGTCCGGCTGGGCGTCCAGCTCCATGAAGCAGCCCCGTTCTTTGGCGGCCAGCATCAGCCGCTCCATGTCCACCTCATAAGGCTCCCGCCGCTGGATCAGCCGGCCGCTGGGATGGGCCAGGATGTTAAAATACGGGTTGTCCATGGCCCGGATAATCCTCCCGGTCATCTCCTCCCGGCTAAGGTTGAAGTTATAGTGCACCGCGCACACGGTCAGGTCCAGCTCCTTGAGAATCTCGTCCGGCAAGTCCAGGGAGCCGTCTTCCAGGATATCCATTTCGATGGCCTTCAGAACGACAATACCCTGCAATTTGGCGTTGAGGCGGTCGATCTGGTCCATCTCGGCCGCCAGATCCCTGGCGTCATAACCGTGAACCATGCTCACCCGTTTGGAGTGGTTGGTTATGGCCAGGTATTGATAACCCAGTTCCCGGGCGGCCTGGGCCATCTCCTCCAGGGTGTTGCGGCCGTCGGTGGCCCTGGTGTGGGTGTGAAGGTCGCCCTTAATATCCGCCAGGGTGATAAGCCGGGGGAGGCGGCCCTGTTGGGCGGCCTCGATTTCCCCCCGGTCTTCCCGCAGCTCCGGCTCGATGTAGGGGAGGTCCACCGCGGCGTAGACCTCCGCCTCGGTCTGGCCGGCGAGGCGCGCCTCTCCCCGAAAGACCCCGTATTCATTGATCTTGAGGCCACGCTGCACCCCCAGGTGGCGGACGGCGATGTTATGAGCCTTGGAGCCGGTGAAGTAATGGAGGGCGGCGCCGTAACTCTCCTGGGGCACCACCCGCAGGTCCACTTGCAGGTCGTTGCGCAGCACCACCATGGATTTGGTGTCCCCCCGGGCCAGCACCTGGCGCACGTCCTCATAGGTGACGAAGGCGTCCATCACCCGGAAGGCCTCCCGGCAGGTGACCAGGAGGTCCAGGTCGCCCACGGTCTCCCGGCGCCGCCGGTAGCTGCCGG
>JBEKDQ010000473.1:0-1392 GCA_050014275.1 Desulfobaccales bacterium
CTCGACCATATCTCTCAACCAGATGAAGGCCCACGGTGCGCCCTAGGAAATAACTGAGGCTGATGCCGCAGACGCTGCCCAAGAAGGCGGTGATTATTGTGGGAAAGGGCTGCAATATTCCTTTAAAAATGAGATATCCCACAAAGACCAAAATAACTTCATCGGGCAATGGCACTCCCGCAATGCCCAACATCAACAAACCAAAAATAGCAAAATTCCCATATTGCGTAATCCAATAAAGGAACTTATCTAAATAGATCGGCCATTCCATTTCTCAACCACTTTTATTGGGAATTACATCGCTTTAATTACATCAGTGGACCGACATTCTTTATAGGGGAGCAAGAATCACCACCGGGTGTTGATCTTGTTTCATTTAAACACCTAACGGCGAGAATTGCAAGGAACCATTCCTATCATAGGGAGGGTTTATATGTCCTGCTTCCCTTCCGTTCAAATTTGGGCCGTTTCCGGGATCTCTACCCCATGGGTTTGTGGCAAAAATCGGTGAGCCTTACCCTGGTCTATGAGCCGGGCTTTTGCCTCGGGAGATAGCCGCCGTTTCTTCCTGGCCCCGGCAATCTCCGCCACAATGTGAACAGCCTCAAGCGAGAAATAAATCACCGCCTCACCGTCAAAGTGGAAGTCCGGTCGCACCCCCGGCATATCCTTTATAGCTGCATATACCGTCCTGGCGTTCTTGGGCCTAGAGGTGGAAAGTTGCAGGATAAGGGGTTCCAGGGAATAAACCCCGATGAAACAGTCTTCACTATGGCAAGGGATTTCCTCATATCATATCATATCCGGTCAGGGGAGCGGACTTCTGGGCATTGCCCTCAAGAATAACAATGTCAACCCTTATAAAAATTTTATGCTGGACCTGCTTACTTATGTGGGGATCGCGGCTGCGGTGATCGCGGTCTCCGGTTATCTCGGCTTTTATCTGGCCCAGGCGAACCCGCTGATCCCCCACGTCGAACCGGAAACGGTGATGATTGCCGTTATGACCATGGTCACCATCGCCAATTTTCTTACGGTGGCTATCCGCAAGAATGAAAAGGACCGGTGGCAATATCTTTTCTACGGATTGCTGTTGCTGGGGGGATATTTTTTACTGCTCTGCCTTCCCGGGAACCATATGTTCCAGAAGACCCTCGAGTTTTTCTACGAGATCCCCCATCTTCAGGCGCAATCCTGGGGATTAATCCTGCCGGTGGGTCTGGGGGGCTCCCTGCTGCTGGTGCTGGTGGAAAAATTACGGGGGCGGCTGCTGGCGGCCGCCTAGGGAGTCCCTGGGGCTGGCTCGGCCCCGCCGCTGGAGGCGGCCATGGGCCGCCCTGGAAAACTATTGAAAACTCGGCGAAATTTATGCTATCCTGCCTCCCAAGAGAA
>JBEKDQ010000474.1:0-1384 GCA_050014275.1 Desulfobaccales bacterium
GGGTGCTGGGGCCTGAATGAGGCGTAGAATAACGGATATTTTGAGCCCAGGAGATGAGCGTCGAGGGCAAGGGGCAGGCACGGATAGGAACTGGGGACGGAAATTGGGACAAACGTGTCCCTATAGTGCCTATAGTGCCTTGCCAGGCGCTATGAGTTGGAAGAGTGAGGCTTAACCCGCAGGAGTAGTTCATGAGGAATCCCATATGCTGGGTGCAAGGGTAGCTTCACTCCCGATCAGCGGGTAGCGGATCAGCCTACCCTGGCCGCAGTTCGGACAAGTGGTGAGATCAATGCCGGTGAGGGCCTGCAGCATCTCCTGCCAGGTTTTGGTCTCGCTGGGGGTGTCAAGCTCTTGGCCTTTGGGTTCCTTATGGGCTGGCGGTTGTTGGAGGCTGAGGAGGACTCGCGCCTTCTCCAGTTTGGTTTTGGCATTGCAGGGGGCCATGAGGCCGTAGTGTCGGATTTTGACAAACCGCGGGGGCAGAACGTGCAAGAGAAACCGGCGGATGAACTCCGGGGCGGCGGTGGTCACCAGACGCTGGTGTCCGGGCCGGCTATTGTCTCTGGCTCGGAAGGAGACTTTCCCCTCATCCAGGCTCACCAGCCGATGGTTGGAGATAGCCACCCGGTGGGTGTAGCGGCTGAGGTAGTGATAAGCATTCTGGGAAGCGTCGAAAGTCCCTTTGGCGTAGACTACCCACTTTTTTCGTCTGAGCTTCCTGGTGAAGCGCTGGAAGTGCGCTGGATCGGCAAGACAGGGCAGCGTTCCCTTTAATCTGTCCTCACGAAAAGGCTTCTCCAGGGCCTCCAGAAACTTGGCCCGGATGATCTTTGAAAGCGCCCGGACGGGGAGGAGGAAGCTGTTGCGGGCGGCGATCCACCTCTCGCCATCTGCGCTCAGACCGCCGCCAGTTACCACCAGGTGCAGGTGAGGATGCAAGTTTAGGTCCTGATCCCAGGTGTGCAGGACTGCCGTGAAGCCCACCTGGGCCCTCAGACGCTCATAATCCCGGGCAAATTGCAGGAGAGCTCGGGAGACGCTCTCAAATAAGAGATTGAAAACGAGTTCCGGGTTGAGCCGGGCCAGGGGATTGAGTTCGTGGGGTAGGGTGACCACCAGGTGGAAGTAGTGGACGGGCAGGAGTCGCTCCAGGCGCTCGGCCAGCCACCTGGCCTGCTTGAGGCTCTGGCACTTGGGACAGTGGCGATTGCGGCAGGAGTTATAGGAGATGGCCAGGTAGCCGCAGCCATGGCTGCAAGAGTCCACATGTCCGCCCAAACGGGCGGTGCGGCATCGTTCGATATCCCGCATGGCCTTATACTGCTCCGGGGTGAGGCGATGGTCTTCCCGGTAGTCTGGGCCATGGTGGCGAAAGATCTGG
>JBEKDQ010000475.1:0-1383 GCA_050014275.1 Desulfobaccales bacterium
GAAGCACCGGCATCGGCGACCACATTGCCATCCCCCACGGCAAGCTGCCCCAGCTCTCCCAGTTGAAGCTGGCCTTCGGCCGCAGCCTCAAAGGAGTGGACTTCGACTCCATGGACGGCAAACCGTCAAACCTCTTCTTTCTATTGCTGGCCCCGGCCGATTCCGCGGGCCAGCACCTCAAGACCCTGGCCAAGATCTCCCGGATGCTCATGAGCCAGTCGTTCAGGGATAACCTCATGAAGGCTCAGGGAGCCGAAGAGATTTACCATCTAATCGCCGAGAGAGATGCGGAATTTTAGGTTAATCTCTGCTACTGCGTTGCGTTTCCCGTTTTCCCAGGCAGGGAGCAACTCTGAGACATGGCGCCTGAGATCGAAACCCCGGGGCAGCCGGAGCTATCGCCGCTGGCTGCCCCAGTGCTGATCATTACCGGGCTGTCGGGCTCGGGGAAGAGTACGGTGTTGCACGCCCTGGAGGACATCGGCTATTTCTGCGTCGACAACCTCCCCTTAGGCCTGCTGCCGCGGTTCCTACATATGCAGACCGGCGTCTCCCGGGACGACCGCAAGATCGCCCTGGTGATGGACGTGCGTACCCAGGGTTTTTTGCAGAATTATACCCGGGTCTTCCGCCGCCTGGAGGGCCAGGGGTTCAAACTCCACCTCATCTTCCTGGAGGCCGATGAAGAGTCCCTCATCCGGCGGTTCAGCCAGACCCGGCGCCAGCACCCTCTGGCGGACCGGGAATCCATCTCCCAGGCCCTGGGGATGGAACGGGAAGCCCTGGCCAGCCTGCGGCGCCTGGCACAGCGCATCATCGACAGCTCCTATTACACCCCCCATCAACTGCGGGAGCTGATCCAAAAAGAGTATTCCCACCTCCCCCCCCAGCAGCGCCTCTGGCTCCATCTGGTTTCCTTTGCTTACAAGAACGGCATCCCCCCGGGAGCCGACCTGGTTTTGGACGTCCGCTTTCTGCCCAACCCCTACTTTGTGGATAGCCTGACCGCTCTCACCGGCGAGGCCCCCCCGGTCCGGGATTATGTCCTGAAGCAACCGGAAACCCAGACCTTCCTAAAGCACCTGCTCAGTTTCGTGGATTACCTGCTGCCCTGCTATCAGAAGGAAGGCAAGGCCCACCTCACCCTGGCGGTGGGCTGCACCGGCGGCCAGCACCGTTCGGTGGTCATTGTCAACCTCCTGGCGGAGCATCTGACCCAGGGGAATTTTCCCCTTACCCTCAGCCATCGCGACCTACCGCGGATCTTAGGAGATCATTAATGATCGGTATTTTAATCGTTACCCACAAGGAACTGGCCGAGGCCCTGATGAGCGTCTGGGATCTGATCCTGGGGCGCGGTGAAGGGGTGCAGGCCGTCTCCCT
>JBEKDQ010000476.1:0-1381 GCA_050014275.1 Desulfobaccales bacterium
ATTGACGCAGGCCAGGGGAATTCCAGGGGACCGCGGTCAGGGGCTGGGGAGGAACCCCTGGCCTCAGGGCTGCCAGTGGCAGGAGAGGCGAAGCATTGCCCCGGAAAATTTTCGATTTTCCGGGAGGATTCCCAATCCAAACTCCAGTTGCAACGGTTCCGATATACGAACGATATGGAAAAATAAGCGAAAGGGCCTCTAGTGGCAAATTATATTGCAGGGGCAATAGGCCACAAAAAAGGCAGGGCCGCAGATGGCCCTGCCTGAGGATTGTCGGCCTCGTTTAGAGGCGTCTTACTTTTTTAGGCTCTACCGCGCGCCGGCGCAGGAAGGCCAGCCCCACCAGAGCGCTGCCCAGCAGCAAGGCGCTGGGGGGCAGGGGGACAGAGCCGGTCAAAACACTATTGGCACAGGTGCCCGAGGCGTAGATGAAGGAGAAATCGGCGATATTAAACCCTGTGCCCGCCAAACCCGCCAAGTCTACCTCCACCTCACCCGTTAGCCAGTTTACCGGTACTGTACTACTCGTGTCGCCACTTGTGGCCCACACGGGCACAAGCTGGCCAGCCTTAGCATAAGCGCCGCCGTACCAGTAACCAGTTCCGCTAAAATAGTAAGTGGAGTAGTTGTATGAGGGGTTTTTAAAGAGCTCCCCCACCGGCACGGTGCTGGTGGAAGACAAGCGAACGGCCCAAGTGGTGCCGGCGCTGTATAGGGACAAATCGGCGGCAACGGCGCCTAAATCCATGGCGGCGGGGCCCGGCCAGCCGGTGAAGATTTCCAGGGTCGAGCCAACCAAATTCGCCCCGGCAATGTTAAAGCTGGTATCGCCTGAACCCTCAATCACAGGATACCAACCAACCCAGCCCGAAATGCTAGGCACGGAGCCCAGGTAGGATTCCACCTGTGTATAGGGCATAAATTGATAAGAAGTCGCCCAGGCCCCGGTGACACACAGGGCGACGCCAGCCGCCACCATAAAGATTAACAGCAGTGTTTTCTTCATCGGGTTCCTCCAATGCTCCATAAGTGTTAATAGTTAAATAAAAAACCGGGCTGCCTTTCCAGGCAGCCCGGCTGTCTTTCCTTCCTCTAAAAGACCCGTGGCTTTCCGTCCTCAGCTCACGCTGAGTTTGGCTTTATCCGGAGTATGTGTGCAATAGTGTTAAAAGTTAAATAAAAAACCGGGCTCCCTTTCCAGGCAACCCGGCTGTCTTTCCTTCCTCTACAAGACCCGTGGCTTTCCGTCCTCAGCTCGCGCTGAGTTTGGCTTTATCCGGAGTATGTGTGCAATTTTGTAGTTGCTTTGGCGTCACTTCTCGCTGTTGGCAAGCGCTTATTGTAGATAAAACAATGAGTTATGGGCTGGCTACAATGCCAG
>JBEKDQ010000477.1:0-1373 GCA_050014275.1 Desulfobaccales bacterium
AATTAGCTATTTATTTTAATTAATTATACCATATTGATCGGAGCAAAATCAATAAGCGTTATTTTTATCTCCTTCCTAACCATGTCGTCAAATTACCAGATTTTCCCGGCCCCCGCCAGATTTTTCCACCCAGCCTAAAAAATCCTTGGCTTTCCACGTAAACATATATAAAAGAATTTTTGAAGGCCCCTTCCCCCCTTTATAGGAGCACCGGCCATGAATGAAGAAATTGCCCGCGTTGTGTTTCGTAAGTGGTTCGCCGCTGCAATTCTGGTGGTAGTGGCCCTGGTTGTATTTTTACTGCTTCCGGGCGTTTCTCATGCGCTCACGGAAGAGCAAAAGGCCCTTGTCGGGCTGAAGGGGGTGAATGTTTTAGTTGAGGCCATGCACCCAGAGGCCGAGCGCCTGGGCCTGACCAGAGACCAAATAAAGACGGATGTCGAGCTGCGGCTCCGAAAGGCCGGGGTAAGGGTTTTGACAGAGGAGGAAGTGTTTAAGATGCCGGGGATGCCGTATCTTTATGTGAGAGTAGGCACTCTTGCAGCGCAGGACATCCCCATCATTGCCTTTTCAATACGGGTTGAATTGAAGGAGTGGGGCAGGTTTACCGGGGGTTTTGAAGGTTTTGGTGGATTATGGGATACAACCAGCCTTGGGACCGTCGGCACAAAGAACATAAGAAAAATACGGGAGTCCCTGGGCGACCTAGTCGATGATTTCATCAACAACTACCTGGCGGCAAACCCAAAGAAGTGACGGGGGCGGCTCCGGTAAAGTAGCTTCCCTGGTCACATGGTCGTAGTCCCGGTGGCCGTGGTACTGGTTATCATCGTTACATAAGTGGTGATGGAATATTGCTTTCAATGCCCCTGCTGCCATTAATTCTTCTTTACTAACGGTGGACGGAGAACACCAGGACTGCGGCTGCCCCTTCTGTTTCATTAACCAAGCGCAGCAGATAATCCCGCAGCCGGTGTTCGTAGCTGGGTTGTTTCCCCAGATAAGTCAGGTATCCCGGGGTCGGTTTTTCAGGTAGCTTGGGTTCATTCGCCGATCGTTTAATGATGATCATGGTGGAGGTACCTTGGAACTGGATTTCATTGATAAGGTCGGTGGTTTCCCAGTCCCTGGTGGCCGGCAGTCCGGCTTGGAGGAAGCTCTTGGCGATGTCCCGGGCAAAGACTCCGTCCCGGGGGTCATCAATGAAGGACCGGGCCAAAGCCATCTCCAGGGCCAGGATGCGGCTGGCGCCGTCAGTGGTGACCTTCATCGTCACCAGGGGGTGGAACTTTTCGCCGCTGGGCTTGAAGGCAGTCACGGTGTTGCCATCGCTTTTGCTCACCTGGCTCTGCTCCAAGTGAAAAAAACGGAAA
>JBEKDQ010000478.1:0-1366 GCA_050014275.1 Desulfobaccales bacterium
GCACGTGGCGGAACAGGAGATCCAGGGTCTTCAGGCGATAATAAGGGAGGGGGCCGAAGATTTCCAGGCAGCCGGCCAGGAGCAGCACCGCCGCCGTGAGGACCGCGGCCGCCTTGAGCTTGGCCGCGGGCGAATGGCTGAACCCGGCAGTCACGGATGACCTCGAATCTGAGTTTAGTCCTAAAAGATGAAACGGCTTAGGGAGAGGTTTTCGCTAAGATTCATCCAAAAGATAATTTTCAGTAACATAATTTTAACTATACACGTAAATGTACATGTATGTTATTCAAAATACCGTTAGCAACAGTTACACAAATTTGGAAGACTTGACAACCCCTTGGACAAGATTAGCTCTTAACAATAAACCGGCCGCAAAAGACCGGAAGCCAAGTCAAGAAGGGAGGTGGAGCACTGAGATACGGTCTACGAATCCGAGGAAAAGGGCGAACCCGGCGGCTCTCCCTTAGTTTTTCCCCTGGCCGCGGCCTCACCCGGCCAGCAGCCGGCCATCCTTCAGATAGAGGAGTTCATCCCCCAGCCGGTCCGCCTGGGCCGGGTCGTGGATGATCATCAGGATGGCGGCCCCTCCGCCGGCCTTCATCCGCAGGATGATGTCCTCGATGATTTCCGTGTTCCGCGGATCGATGTTGGCGGTGGGCTCGTCCAGGAAGAGGATCTCGGGGGCCAGGACCATGGCCCGGGCCAGGCCCAGGCGCTTGGTCTCGCCTCTGGAGAGGTCCAGGGCCCGTTGCCCACCCTTGTGGGCCAGACCTACGCTGGCCAGGATCTCCCTCACCCGGGCCTCCAGCTCCCCGGATTTAACCCCCCTGATCTTCAAGCCATAGGCGACGTTGTTGAACACTGTGGTATTAAAGATGCCGGGGCGGGGCAGCACCAGGGTGAAGCGGCGTCGCAATTCCAGGTTTTGGCCAAGGGCTGCGCCATTTCCCAGATAGTTTTCCTTTTTTTGCACCTGCGGGGCAGGCGCCTGCATGCGCCCGGTCATGGCCGTGGCTGGCCAAGGGAGATGAACCTATCACCCAGGGCCGTTGAAGCTGGGGGTAAGCCTGCGCCCTCGGCGCGATAACCGAGGAAACTTCACCCCCATGGGCGTGGGGGCAAGAGGAAGCCAATAAAAGACCGAGAAAGCGGCGGGGCCGTCCACCAAAGACCACATATATTCCATCAATATTTTGTTATTTTATAATTCCCCACATCGCCTTTGCTATTTTTACAATCTTACTCCATCCTACTTTCACGCTTTTAACCTCTCCGGTTTTAGGATTTTTAAATTGTACATTCATTTTCGATCTACTTTCCTCTACTTGCTTCGATGGAAGTGGTGGCAGTACTGTTATATATGATT
>JBEKDQ010000479.1:0-1363 GCA_050014275.1 Desulfobaccales bacterium
TCAGAGGAGCCACGCCACCGTGGTGCACGCCTTGCAAACCCTGGAGCGGGAACGCAAGACCAATCAACGCCTGGCCAAGGAAGTGCAGCTACTGGAGCAAAAATTGGCCCAGGCCCAGGTCAGGTGGGGGTCGAAACCAGCATCCACTCTTCGCACTGATGCTTGATAACCCTGCCTTCCACGATGAAGACGATATCTTCGGCGATGTTGGTGGCCAGGTCGGCGATGCGCTCCAAATTCCGGACGATGATGAGAAAATGGTGCAGCCGCGTTACCCAGCGCGACTCCTGGATCATGTAAGCCAGAATCTTCTGGACATACTCATCGTCCAACAGGTCCACTTCCACATCCCGATGACACACCTTGATGGCCAGCTTGGGGTCCTGGTGCACGAAGGCGTCGATGCTGCTGGTCACCATGCCCAGGGCCATATCTGCCATGATCTTGAGATCGATGGGGACCCGCAGGGGCTGGCTGCTGTTAAGTTCCAGGGCCCGTTCGGCGATGTTCACCGCCTGATCGCCAATGCGCTCCAGTTCAGTGGCGATGCGCATGGTCGCGGTGGTCAGTCTCAAGTCCGTGGCCAGGGGCTGGCGCAAGGCCAGCAGCCTGAAGCCCTGTTCTTCAATGGCCAATTCCATGCGGTTCAGGGTAATGTCCTCGATGATCACCTCCCGGGCCATGTCGGAGTTACGGGTAGTCACCGAGAGTATACTCTTGTCCACGGCGGTTTCGGCCAGGCTCCCCAGTTGCAGTAGATCCTTTTTGATATGCTCCAGTTCCTGATCGAATTGTCGCGAAATCTTCATAGGGGTCGCCATCATCAATCCCTTCTTTTGGAGCGTAACAAATTTTACTATAAATCGTGTAAAAGATAAATATTCTAGAAGAGATTTCTCTGCGGAGACCTAAAATCTTTTTCTGGTGAGAGGCATCTATCACGAAAAGTTCCTCAGGCGGCCTGTGGCCGCTGGAATTGAAATCATGAAAATCGCCATTATTGGACCCGGAGCCCTGGGTGGTTTACTGGGGGCTTTGCTATTTGAGGCCGGGGAGGAGGTTACCCTGGTGGACTATCTCCCCGAGCGGGCGGCGCGGCTGCGGCGGCAGGGCCTCAGGTTGCGCACCCCGGCAGGCGGAGAGCGGAAGATCCCGGTGCCTATCGGCCTGCCAGGGGAAGCAGGCCCGGCGGAGCTGATCATCGTGGCCGTAAAGGCTCACCAGACCGAGGCGGCGGCCCTGAGTCTCAGACCCCTGATGGCGGAGAGCGGCCTGGCCCTCAGCTTGCAAAACGGTCTGGGCAACTTAGAGACGCTGGCTGCGGCGGTGGGACCGCAACGCCTGCTGGCGGGGGTGGCCATGC
>JBEKDQ010000480.1:0-1363 GCA_050014275.1 Desulfobaccales bacterium
TGGCGGTAATGCGATGGAGCCAGGCGGAAACCTTCGCCTTGGGTTCAAAACGGTGGGCGTTCTCATAGACCTTGAGGAAGACCTCCTGGACTGCGTCTTCTGCTTCCAGATGGTCCCGCAACAGCCTGTAGGCTATTTGGTAGACCCGCTGCTGGTGGCGCCGGACGAACTCCGTCAGGGCCGCGGCATCGCCCCGGGCCAGGCGCCCGAGCAAGGCGTAATCAAGATCGGTGGGGTCGGGGCTCAAAACCGGGTTAGGAAGATGCCCTGGTTTTTCTTGCAGGCCCGGAGCATTTCCAGGTGTCGCAGCACCGCAAACTCCCGGCGCACTTCGTCTTCGCTGATCCCCAGGGCCGAGGCCGCATCCAAGTAAAAGACCTCTCCCCTTTCATTGACCAGCTCATAGAGCTGCTGCTGCCGGGCGGTGAGGGTGAGGCCGCCTGGAAGGTCCTTGAGGCTCCGGGCGCAGTGCACCGCCCAGGGGTCGCAAGTGCGGACCGGGCTGAGGGCCTCCACATAGCAGTCCTCGCAGAGGACCTCGCCGAAATAGCCCCGGGGCTCCTCCCCCTGCAAGCCGGCGCCGCACCTGGTGCAAAAATCCTGGCTCGTCAAGGTATCTTCAACTCCAGGTCCTTTCCCCTTCCCGCAGGGAAGGGGCCTTGCGGCATCTGGGGGCAGGGGCCGGCAAGCGCTTGCCCGGCCGAACCTTACAAGGTGTAGTCGCCTTCCATCTCCAGAATAAACTCGCCGGACTTCTTCGACGGGGTCACCGTAAAGGTGCCGGTCCCCTTCAGGGTGCTCAACTTGCCGATACCTTTGTAAACCTCCCATTTGCCCTTGGTCCTCGCCCCCATTTTATCCCCCTGAAAGCGCGAATAGACCGTGCCGTTCTCATAAATGGTCGTGGCATAGCCATTCATGGGGCCGTCGCCTCTAATGCGGTCGTGGAATCCGACGCTGCGCCGCGAGACGAAGCTACCGGCCACCCCCGGGATGTAATCGATGGGCTCTCCCTCCATCTCGGTGAGCATCAGGCAATGGTCCGGCACATCACCCACATAAAGGGCCTCCCGCCGGGTGATGAAAATTTTGAAGCTGGCTTTGCGCTGCATGATCTTCCCTCCTCAGCAGTGAATTAGCTCGGGTCGCCAGGGGTTATTCCTCTCGTCCGCACGGCTCTTGATCATTTAAAGTTAAATATCCAGTTCATTCAGTTCAAGGACGTTGTTCTGAATGAATTCGCGCCGGGGCTCCACCTTGTCCCCCATGAGGATGGTGAAGATTTCATCCGCGGCCACCGCGTCTTCGACGTTGACCTTAAGGAGGGTGCGGGTTTCCGGGTCCATGGTGGTTTCCCAGAGCT
>JBEKDQ010000481.1:0-1357 GCA_050014275.1 Desulfobaccales bacterium
TTCGTCCTCCCACTTGTTGCTGTCGTCGACGTGCAAGATGATGAGGCTGGGTTCGAACTCCAGGACCTTCTTGAGGACCACCTGACAGCGGCGGGCCCCATAGCCCGGTAACGCCAGGTTGAAAGATTCCGCCTGGATGCCCTGCCGCCGCAGTTCCTCCCCCAACACCCAGGGGTAGGCTTCTTTGAAGCTGGGCCCCCGGGGAACGGAGTCCCCCACCACGAAGATGCGGTAGCTGCCCGGGGGGCGATGCCTCTGGAAAGATTGGGGATGGAAGCGGCGGCCGCCGGCCCGGAAGAGTTTTACCGTGCCGTCCCGCTGTTCGGCAAATCCCGCTTGGGGATCATAGCCGTATGCGAACCGTCCCTCGATATCCTGGGCGAAAAAGATGCGGGCGCCGATCTCGGAGAGAGCCAACAGCGCCAATACCATCAGGAAAGCCGGAGTAACGAGTCTTTTTATCAAAATTGAAAGTAGATGAATTCCTTGTCCTGCTCGCTGGAGGAGATCACCAGGAGGAGGAGCAGCAGATAGACCGCCCCCTTCACCGGCCAGGGCAGGCTCCGGACGCGGGTTTCGTCGCGAAATTTAATGGTCAGGAGCTGGAGCAGGATCAGGGGCCCGGTATGAATCAGCAGCCAGAGGCAGGAAGACTCCCAGGGGAGGGCCAGGGATGACTGCCAGTGGCCCAGGGCGCCAAACCAGGCCCCCAGTTGGGCCAGGTCGGCGCTGCGGAAGATAGCCCAACCCACCAGGATGAAAAGCCACATGAGGGGCACCGCCAGCAGCGAGCCCCAGGAGAATCGGTCCTTTGCCGGGTATTTGCCGGCCAGCAAATTCAGGGGCGGGAAGTGGTACAGGATGAGCAGGACCCCTTGGTAGGCGCCCCAGAGCACGAAGATCCACGAGGCCCCGTGCCAGAGCCCTACCAGGAGCATGGTCACCCCCAAGTTGCGCAGGGTCTGCCAGCGTCCGCCGCGGTTGCCCCCCAGGGGAATGTAGACATAATCCCGGAACCAGTTGGAGAGGGAGATATGCCACCTGGACCAGAAGTCCGACGGATTTTGAGCCAGATAGGGGAAGCGGAAGTTCTCCACCAGGTCGACGCCCAGGAGCTTGGCGGAACCCCGGGCGATATCGGTGTAACCGGAGAAATCTCCGTAGATCTGAAAGGCGAAGGCGACCACCCCCAGGACCGCCCAATAGCCGTCCAGGCGGGTGGCGGGGTCGAAGGCATAGTTGGCCAGGACGGCGCAGTTGTCGGCCACGAAGATCTTTTTAAAAAAGCCCACCAGGATCATGCTGAGGCCGTCTTGAAGGTAGGCGGGCTGAAAAGCCTGGTCGGCCTCCAGTTGGG
>JBEKDQ010000482.1:0-1357 GCA_050014275.1 Desulfobaccales bacterium
ATCACCGCCAGCAGCGCGCTAGACTTCCTGAACAGCGGGTTTTCGGTTTCCGGTTTCCGGTTTCCGGTAAAACCAAAAAGACTCTTTAACATCATATTATTCCTTTTTATGTTTTCGATTTTCGATAAAAAAGAAAAACAATAATTCAGGTTATTACTTTCGCTAGTCCCCTGAATTTCCAGAGCATCGAGTTTTCGGTTATCGGTAAAACCCTAACCGAAAACCGGAAACCGAAAACATTTTTAAAAACCGACAATAAAAAGCCCACAGGGATAATACCCCGTGGGCTTTTGGAAGTCAACCGCTTTTGGTTTAGAAGAAGAAGAAACCGGCGAACTCTATCCGGTGTTCGTGCCCTAAATCACTGGGTCTCCCATTGGCCTGGACCAGTGTAGGACCCGCCGCCCCATTCGCGTTAGGATACGCATCCGACACCCATTTGGTCTGCATGAAGGAGTACTGCAAGCCAAACTTGAGGGCCTTGATGGGCTGATACCACAGGGTGGCGTCCACCTGCTGGTTCATCCTGCTCTGAGCTAATGGAGCATTGTATGTATACTGCGGCAGGAAGGGAGATCCTACGTGAGATTGATTGACGTCAAACGCGGCGCTGACGCCGTAGGCGGCGTTCAGGAACCACTGGTTGGTGAAGTAGTACTGACCTTCGAGCATGGCGCCGAAACGATGCAGCAATTCCTCGGACACATCCGCAACATTGCCGCGGCCCATGTAGTTAAACTTGAAGACGTTGGTGCCATCGCCGAGCATCCCAAACTCATTCACCCCCTGGCCGATCCACGGCTGGATCAGGAGATGGGCGGTCCCGGTCAGGTCCTTGGTGTAGGTCGGGATGACCGGGATGAACAGGGAACCCTGGATCATCCAGGGATTGAGATACGTATTTGCCATCCAGCCATTATAGGCAACCCAATTCAAACCCGTGATACCACCAATGCCGCCATACCGTTGGATATTACGCTGCCAGCCGGCGGTAATCGACGCGGTGAAGGGAATAGGATTGCCGAAAAAGGCTGCCTTGCCCCACCAGTCGTGGGCGTACTTGAGTTGCCCCTGGAGCTGGGGCGTTTCTGCATCTCCGCCGCTGGTGGTGGAAACACTATAAGGGTTGTTGTTCATCAGGGCAGTCGAGTAACTGTTGGCCAGCCCGATCAGACCGGCCACCTTCCAGTCGCCCGCGAACCCCTGGGTTAACCGGATCTGGGGGAGACGGGCGGTGGGGATGCCGGTGACCTGGAAGGGCCCGTCTTCAGCCACTTCAGGGAACCAATCGCAGAACATGGACCAGTACTGGCCGAACAGCAGTTCGGTATCACAGGGCCAGTTCAAGCGGAACATG
>JBEKDQ010000483.1:0-1344 GCA_050014275.1 Desulfobaccales bacterium
CTGGCCGGGGTGCCCCAGGAGGTGGTGGACCGGGCTCGGGAGGTCCTGGAAAACCTGGAAGCCGGCAGCCTCGACCCCATGGGCCTGCCCCGCCTGGCCCGCTCCCGGCGCCGCCCGGCTCGGGAAGCGCCCCAGTTGAAACTGTTCGGTTTTAAGCCGGAGGATTGAGGTTTTTGTGGGGGGGCAGTGAGCTGTGAGCAGTAAGCAGTAAGCAGTAAGCAGTAAGCAGTGAGCTGTGAGCTGTGTTTTCGGTTTTAATCCCGATGATTGGGGAAGTAAAGAATTGGTGGCACAGGCGTCTCGCCTGTGCGGACTGAGTGGCGGGCCTCGGTGGGGCGGGCCTCCGTGCCCGCCGCCTTTAATGGGCAAGCAGGAGTTTCTTACTCCTTCCCAGGTTGAACTTGGGAACGAAAATGGTTGCCAACCCTAGCCTGGCGGATAAAAGGGCGTTCCCCATTTCAGCCTGGGAGCGAGAAGAAAATGGGAGCATTCTGGGCCATGGACTCCCTCATTTATTCCCTCTCCCCCGATGGGGGAGAGGGTTAGGGTGAGGGGGAATTCAATCTCCTTTCCATTCCCTAATGACGAATGGTGAACCCAACTTTTCCGGGCTTCACCACCGAAAACCGGAAACCGGAAACCGGAAACCGTCTTTTTCCCCCTTGACAAGCGCCCCGATTTTTACGAAAAAAACGGATGAGCGGGAATAACTCAGCGGTAGAGTGCAACCTTGCCAAGGTTGAAGTCGCGGGTTCGAATCCCGTTTCCCGCTCCAGAGGCGGCATAGCCAAGAGGTAAGGCAACGGTCTGCAAAACCGTTATTCTCCGGTTCGAATCCGGATGCCGCCTCCAGTTATTTCAGATACTTAGACAAAAGATGCACCCTGATAGCCCTTTCAGGGTGCGCATAGGGTGCGTGTCAGCCCGGGCAGAAAGGAAAGCGTTGGAGCAATTTTCGTTTTGTAATTTTTTACAGGCAAGATGGAAAATTTTTCAAATTTTGGTCAGGGTTTTCTCCCGGAAGTGTATCCCATCGAAAAATTCTACTGAATTACCACCCCCTACCCCCCATCGCCTTCCCCAAGCCAGAAATCGCTTATTACCAGACAAATAAACGCGCTGTCTAAGCTCGTGAGAAGCCCGTAGCCGTGCGGCAAAATCTAATTGAGTGTCAGAGTGCTTTATGCGGAAATCATCGGATATTTGGCTGTGGTTTCAAGGTATCACGGATTAGCAAATATGGAAGGAAGGTCAACAAGAGTGCAACTCTGGCAAAGCAGCGGGTTAAAAAAGAATAATTCATTTTGTCCAGAGCTGATCTTTAGGCCGCGTCCGGGATGTGAG
>JBEKDQ010000484.1:0-1336 GCA_050014275.1 Desulfobaccales bacterium
AGGGCTACCGCTACCTGGGGATCACCGACCACGTGGACGCCTCCAACTTCGAGGCGATTTTCGCCCTTCTGCAGGCGGCGGCCCGGAGCCTCAACCGGGGGGAGGCGCCCTACCTCATCCCCGGCCTTGAATTCACCCACCTGCCCCCTGCCCTCATCGGCCCCTTGACCGCCCGGGCTCGCGCCCTGGGGGTGCCGCTCATCGTGGTGCACGGCGAGACCCTGGCGGAGCCGGTGGCGCCGGGGACCAACCGGGCCGCCCTCGAGGCCGACATCGACATTTTGGCCCACCCGGGCCTCATCACCCAGGAGGAAGCGACCCTGGCCCGGGAACGCTCCATCTTCCTGGAGATCTCGGCCCGCAAAGGCCACTGCCTGGCCAACGGTCACGTGGCTCGCACTGCCCTGGAGGTGGGCGCTTCCCTGATCCTCAATACCGACTCCCACGCCCCCGGAGACCTCATCACCCGCCAGCAGGCGGAACGCCTGGCCCGGGGCGCCGGCCTTACGGAGGCTGCCGTCCCCAAGCTCTTCGCCGACGCCCAAGACCTGGCCCAGCGTCTGGCGGCGCGCTAATTAATCGAAAGATAAAATGATTTGGGGGAACCCCGCTTTTTTAGAAAAAGCGAGGTTCCCCCAAACCCCCTCCTGGGAAAATAGGTATTTGGTGGCGCAGGCGTCCCGCCTGCGCCTCGGTAAGCTGCGCACCGCACAGCTTGCTGGTCCCCCCACCTTCACCTTCCTTACTCGAATTATGCTTGACAGGCATAGCCCCGATAATCGGCGGCCACAGGCCGCCCTATAAAATCCCCTCATCTCACTACCCGATAATAGGGCGGGCTGTGCCCGCCGCCTTAACAGCGTTCCCCATAAATTCAAGCTCCCCTGCCCCTCGGGGCGGTCTGCGTCAGCAGCCTTTACCTAAATTCCGCTTGACAGTGGCCCGGCCGGCGTCATTAAATAGATTCTGGTGAGGGAAGGTGAGATGACACCGTTTGCCCCGGCCTTGCTGAAGCGCTTCGGTTTGAACCTGCTGGAATTCTTCCTGCCCCGCTTCTGCCTCTTCTGCGGGGCCGCGGTGGGGGAGGCCGCGGCGCAGGCGGTCTGCCCGGAATGCGAGGCGAAGATCGAGTGGGCGCATAGCCCCCTGTGTCCCTGCTGCGGTCGGGTCTTTGCGGCCCGGGAGGGCGGCGACCGCCTCTGTGGAGAGTGCGCCGGAGAGCTGCCCCCCTATGACCGGGCCCGGGCCGCCGCTCTTTATGAGGGGCCGGTTGCCGCGGCCATCAAGCGCTTCAAGTTCTCCGCCCAGATGGCCTATCTGCCGGTCCTGCAAAGCT
>JBEKDQ010000485.1:0-1332 GCA_050014275.1 Desulfobaccales bacterium
TCATCTTCGGCTGGCTTTTTCAGGTCATCTGCCCACCCGCAGAGACCCAAAAGAGCATCTGGGCGATCTTTCTCTCCCCGCCTCCCGGCGCCGAGGTGTACTTCTTTTCCCTGGCCAACCTGCGAATTCCGGGGGTGCTGCAACGCATTGCTCTGGTTTATCTGCCGCTGTCGATTATTTTGATCCACACCCGCTGGCGGGTGCAGGCGCTGCTGACCGGGGGCTTGCTCCTCTTATACTGGGGGTTAATGAGTCTCCCGGGATTTCCCATGCAACCCGGGGAAGACCTGGGCGCCGCCATCGACCGCGCCGTTTTCGGGGTAGCGCATCTGTGGAGGCACTCCCGAACCTGGGACCCTGAGGGCCTGCTCGGTACCTTGCCGGCCATCGCCACCGGACTCTTGGGAGCCCTCACCGGCCAATGGCTCCATAGCGATTGGGAAAGACACCGGAAGTTGACCGGACTTTTACTGGCTGGCTTTCTGGCGATTATCGCGGGCGCCGCCTGGGGGCTGGTGTTCCCCCTGAACAAGTACCTGTGGACCAGCTCCTATGTGATCTATACCGCCGGCTTCGCTTTAATCTTTCTGGGCTTTTGGTATTGGCTGGCGGATGTCCAGCAGTGGCGTACGCTTTTAGTGCAGCCCTTCGTCTGGCTAGGAATGAACCCATTGGTGGCCTATTGCGGGGCCCAACTGGGGTCTCTGGCCCTGGGCGTCCTCTACCTCGGCACCCCGACGGAGCACACCCACCTCAGCGCCCTGATCTTGAAGAGGCTCTTCGGAGAAGATTTGGGGGGCGCCGGTCTGACGTGGTTTTCTGACCCCATCTGGCCGTCGCTCTTCTGGGCCTTGATCTACCTGAGCTTCTGGACCTTGCTGATGGGGATATTTTACCGTAAGCGCCTCTTCTTCAAGATTTGAATCCGGAGGGCCTGCGGCTCAATCCTCCCTTTCCGCGCAGGGGCTGTATTTTTGAATGTCGAGGACGTAGGTGTAGGCGGAGAGGGCCGCCTTGACGGCATCCCCTGCCGAGATGTTATTCTGTTTAAAGGGATCGCTGGTCACGTCGCCCGCCGCGAAGATCCCCCACTTGGAAGTATGGCCGGTGCGGTGATCCACCAGGATTTCCCCGGCCTGGTTGGTGTCCACCAGGGTCTTGATAAAATCCGAGTTGGGTACCGAACCGATGGCCACCAAGACCCCCTGTATCGGCAGCTCCTTCACCGGCCCGTCCTTCTGATCCTGGTAGCTCAGACCGCTGACGGCCTGATCCCCCAGAATTTCCCGGATCTCGATGTTTTTGAGCAGGTTCAATTTGGGGGAGGCCGCG
>JBEKDQ010000486.1:0-1328 GCA_050014275.1 Desulfobaccales bacterium
GCGTCTTCCTCCCCTCAGCCCTTGACCTTCGCCCATCTCGCTTTGCCCGCAGCACTCATGGCCGCCCTTCCTGCCGCGCTTATTCGCCTCTTGCCCTTGTTCGCCATCCCCTTCGCCTTTGCCCAGCGTATTTTCCTCGCCTTGGCCAAAGCTTTTATGAGTTTGCGTTTATGGGCGGCGGACATGTGATATTTGCGTTTGCCGGGAGTGGGGGCGTCTTCGGTTGAAGGAGATGGAACTTCACCTCCAGCAATGGAATCAATTTGGTTTTGCAGCGCCTCGATCTGCTCTTTTAGGGCGAGAACTTGGCGGAGTTGGCTGGTCGTTAAATTTGTAATATTTATCATGGCGGAATTTGTAATGTGGGGAGGGGTTGGGAGTCAAACACGAAAATGGGTTGGGCTGGGATGAGATATCCGACCCCGCAAGGTTCCAGTTTTCCGAGTCCTCAGCACAAATCCATTCAAGGGCCAGCAGGTACGCCGCACCTTAAGTCCCTGCCCGCTCCTGCCCGCGGGGGCTCCCCAAGCATCTGGAACGATGGACCCTCGCCCCTTCGGGTATGAACCGGAGAGTCGGCCTTGCGGCCGAACAACCCTTGAAGCCACCCATCGGTACGTCGGCCTATTGCGGATCGAAAGTTGCCCCCGGCGCAACGGAACAACTGGAAGGCCCGTTCTATTCCCCATACCCCGGGGTAAAACGCGTGTGTTTTGGAGGCGCCCTGTTCGGCTGGAAGTCTTCGGGCCAGACGGGGTCCATGAACATCTGGAACGATGGACCTTCGCCCCTTCGGGTATGAACCGCAGCCGGCCTTACGGCCGAAAACTCTCAAGGCCACCCCCCTCCCCCGCGTCGGGCTGTCGCGGACGGAAAGGGACCCCGGGCGCGCTCCCATCTCCGTGGAGGGCATGCCGCGATGCATCAGCTCCACTCTGACGGGCATCTCCGGGAGGCGCCAGATATTACGGATGTGTCCGCCGAAAAATCCGACGCCGACTTCGAGAATGGGGACATTGGGAACCCTCCCTCAGCCAGATAGGTGTCCATTTGGAGGCTGGTTCGGAACAGATTGAGGCCATAATTTCGTGCCGATCCCTGCCCCGGGTACGCTCCCATCGCTGTGGGGGGAATGCCGCGGATCACGAGTTTGGACCCTGTGGTAACACCGCCAGTGGTACCGTACTGGCATCAGCGAGCGGGATCCAGGCGCGTTTTCCAGGGTCAATACCCTTCGCAAAGTTCCTCGCCAGACTTAAGTGCATGCATACCGTTCATTTGCAGTTCGCCTCCGCAGAGGACGCCAAGTGGGTTCGCGAAATCTGCCA
>JBEKDQ010000487.1:0-1323 GCA_050014275.1 Desulfobaccales bacterium
GGCCGCCTCCAGCGGCGGGGCCGAGCCAGCCCCAGGGACTCCCTAGGCGGCCGCCAGCAGCCGCCCCCGTAATTTTTCCACCAGCACCAGCAGCAGGGACCCCCCCCAGACCCACCGGCAGGATTAATCCCCAGGACTGCGCCTGAAGATGGGGGATCTCGTAGAAAAACTTGAGGGTCTTCTGGAACATATGGTCCCCGGGAAGGCAGAGCAGTAAAAAATATCCCCCCCGCAACAGCAATCCGTAGAAAAGATATTGCCACCGCTCCTTGTCATTCTTGCGGATAGCCACCGTAAGAAAATTGGCGATGGTGACCATGGTCATAACGGCAATCATCACCGTTTCCGCTTCGACGTGGGGGATCAGCGGGTTCGCCTGGGCCAGATAAAAGCCGAGATAACCGGAGACCGCGATCACCGCGGCCGCGATCCCCACATAAGTAAGCAGGTCCAGCATAAAATTTTTATAAGGGTCGACATTGTCATTCTTGAGGGCAATGCCCAGAAGTCCGCTCCCCTGACCGGATATGGTATGAGGAAATCCCTTGCCATAGTGAAGACTGTTTCATCGGGGTTTATTCCCTGGAACCCCTTATCCTGCAACTTTCCACCTCTAGGCCCAAGAGCGCCAGGACGGTATATAACGCTATAAAGGATATGCCAGGGGTGCGGCCGGACTTCCACTTTGACGGTGAGGCGGTGATTTATTTCCCGCTTGAGGCTGTTCACATTGTGGCGGAGATTGCCGGGGCCAGGAAGAAACGGCGGCTATCTCCCGAGGCAAAAGCCCGGCTCATAGAACAGGGTAAGGCTCAACGATTTTTGCCACAAACCCATGGGGAAGAGACCCCGGAAACGGCCCAAATTTGAACGGAAGGGGAGCAGGACATATAAACCCTCCCTATGCTGGGAATAGTTCCTTGCAATTCTCGCCGTTAGGTGTTTAAATGAAACAAGATCAACACCCGGTGGTGATTCTTGCTTCCCTATAAAGAATGTCGGTCCACTGATGTAATTAAAGCGATGTAATTCCCAATAAAAGTGGTTGAGAAATGGAATGGCCGATCTATATAGATAAGTTCCTTTATTGGGTTACGCAATATGGGAATTTGGCTATTTTTGGTTTGTTGATGTTGGGCATTGCGGGAGTGCCATTGCCCGATGAAGTTATTTTGGTCTTTGTGGGATATCTCATCTTTAAAGGAATATTGCAGCCCTTTCCCACAATAATCACCGCCTTCTTGGGCAGCGTCTGCGGCATCAGCCTCAGTTATTTCCTAGGGCGCACCGTGGGCCTTCATCTGGTTGAGAGATATGGTCGAG
>JBEKDQ010000488.1:0-1320 GCA_050014275.1 Desulfobaccales bacterium
ACCCGGCCCGCCCCGGCTGAAGAAAACGCCGGCGGCGGGCCACCCTCTCCCCCAAGGGGGAGAGGGGCGGGGGAGTGAGGACCCCCTCACTCGGCCCCGTCGGCTGACGGGCTGAAGAAAACGCCGGCGGTGGTCCACCCTCTCCCCCAAGGGGGAGAGGGGCAGGGGAGGGAGGGGGTACCGTCAGCAATTAGGTGGGACATGGCACTAGACGATGGGCTGCGACCGGAGGGGCGGATCGGTCCCGCCGTGAACTTTGCCCGCCTACTCGCGCACCTCCGCGTGGTGGCGCACTTCCACTCCCTCCACCAGGAACAGAACATCTTCGGCAATGTTGGTGGCGTGATCAGCGAGGCGCTCCAGGGCGCGGGCTATGAACATCAGGTTGATGCTTTGCCGCACCGTGGTGGGATCTCGCTCCATCAGGCCGATCAATTCTTCATACACGGAGTCACGGAGTTGGTCGATAACATCATCGGAGGTAAGGATGCTACGCGCGAGTTCGGCATCCTTCCTCACGAATGCATCCAGGCTATTCCGAATCATCGACTGGGCAAGGGTCGCCATATGAGGAATATCGACCAACTCTTTCGGCATGGGTTCACGCATCAGGACCAGAGTCCTGCGGACGATGTTGACCGAAATATCCCCCATGCGCTCCAGGTCGTTGTTGATCTTGATGGCGGCGGTAATAAACCTCAGGTCGGTCGCCATGGGCTGAACCCGGGCCAAAAGGCTGGTGGCCAACTCGTCGATCTCGATCTCCATGCGGTTGATTCTGGCTTCGTTCTGTAGAACCTGCTGCGCCGCCACCTCATCCTTTTCAATGAGCGACTGGATGCTGCGGTAGACGGAATCCTCCACCAGCCCGCTCATTTCCAGCAGGTGGTTTCTGAGGTTATCAAGTTCCTCTTCAAAGTGGCGCATCATCGGGTAAGAGGCAGGTGGTAGGGGGAAGGCAGGGAAAATCTCCCCCCTGCCCATTCCAACTCTTGCCTGCCCATTTCCTCCTCATCAAGTTTGGCCCCACAAGCTCACTCCTAACTTCCGGGTGGCGGGCGCCTTAATTCTCTACCGGGGCTCTCTCCTCCCATCGGGCGGGTCCCCCGCCATAAACAACCTACCACCTTTTGCTCACCACCTCTATCCGAACCGGCCGGTGATGTAGTCTTCGGTTTCCTTCTTGGCAGGTGTCTTGAAGATGATTTCCGTCTTGTTATATTCGATCAGTTTTCCCAAGAGGAAAAAGCCCGTGAAATCCGCCACCCGCGCGGCCTGCTGCATGTTGTGGGTGACAATTATCTGCGTGCACTGGTCCTG
>JBEKDQ010000489.1:0-1314 GCA_050014275.1 Desulfobaccales bacterium
TAGATCTCCCCGGGTTGGATATTATAGATCAAGTGGCTGAGCTGCCCGGCGTCGCCCAAATCGCCGTAGTGCAGGAATAACCTGGCCCCGGCTTCGTGCGGGTCCATGTAGAGATGGTCGATGCGCCGGGTATTGAAGCTGCTGGAGCGGCGCACCAGGCCATGGACCTCGTAGCCCTTCCCCAGAAGCAACTCCGCCAGATAGCTGCCGTCCTGCCCGGTGATCCCGGTAATCAGGGCCTTCTTTACCCGCCCCATTGTATATTAATCCTCATTCATTAAAATTTTTTTATGCCGGAAACCGAACACCCCATTAATAAGCCTGACTATCCTTCAGACCTCGGAAGATGGTACGCAAGATGATCCTCAAATCGAACCACAGGGACCAGCGGCGGAGATAATCAAGATCGAATTCCACCCGCTTTTCCATCTTGTCCAGGGTTTCGGTCTCCCCTCGCCAGCCGTTGACCTGGGCCCAGCCGGTGAGGCCCGGACGGACCTTATGGCGCAACATGTAGCCGGGGATAAGGCGCCGATAATATTCGTTGTGGGCCACCGCATGAGGCCTGGGCCCCACGATGGACATGCTCCCCTGGAGCACATTGATGAACTGGGGCAGTTCATCCAGGCTGGTGCGCCGGAGAAGGCGGCCCAACCCGGTCACCCGGGAGTCATCGGAGGTGGCCTGCTGGATCTCCGTCCCATCCTCACAAACCTTCATGGTCCGGAATTTATATACTACGATTTCATGGCCATCCAGGCCGTAACGCCGTTGTTTAAAGATTATCGGTCCCGGCGAAGACAACTTCACTCCCAGGGCGATTAACAGCATCAGGGGAGCGAGCGGGAGCAGGAGCAGACTGGCCAGGGACAGGTCCTCCAGCCGTTTCACCCAGCCGTTGATCCCGAAAAACGGGGTTTCCCACAAGGAGATGAGGGGTATGCCCCTTAGATCGGTGAATCCGGCCGACAACAGGGAGAGGGTGAAGACATCCGGTACGAAATAGACCGAGGCGGTGGTATCCTGCAGGGCCTCCACCACCTGCCGCAGGCGGTCTTCCGCCCGCAGCGGCAGGGTCAGATAGACCATGTGCACTTGATTGGCCTGGACATAGGGGATCATCTGGTCCAGGCTGCCCAGGATAGGGTAATTCTCCTGAGGTTTGCTCCCCCCCCGAAGTTTCACCTCCCCCGCCAGGAAATCGTCGAAGAAGCCGAAGAGGCGCATCCCCAGCCAGGGGCTGTCCACCATATTCCAGGCCAGGCGCTGGCCCAGTTCCCCGGCCCCGGCAATCACCACGCTGCGAGTGTTGCG
>JBEKDQ010000490.1:0-1306 GCA_050014275.1 Desulfobaccales bacterium
AAGAATTTGGTGGCATAGGCGTCCCTCGAAACAAACCTGTGCGGACTGAGCGGCGGGCGAGATGCCCGCCCCACCGGTCTTTTCATAATTTATGGGTGGGCCGAAGGCCCATGAATGACTGCCTTGTAAATTTTCTGAGTATGCGGAATATCCACCCTCTGGTAGTCGGTTCCTGCGCCGCCGAGGGCGGCGGCGCTACATTTTCATGATTTACGGGTGAGCCAAAGGCTCATGAGCAACTATCCTGAAAAGTTGTGATGAATTGGTGGCATAGGCGTCTCGCCTGTGCGGACTGAGAGTGGCGGGCGAGACGCCCGCCTCACCGGTCTTCTCATAATTTACGGGTGAGCTGAAGGCTCATGAGCGACTGTTCTGAAAAGTTCCTGGGTATGTGGGATACCCACCCCCTGGCAGCATGTTCCCCCCCGGCGCCGGGGGCGGCGAAGTTACATTTTCATGATTTACGGGTGAGCTATAGGCTCATGAATTACTGCTTTGCAGGTGCTTGGGAAAATGGGCAAAGCTTAGAATAACCTCATAAAGTTACTGAGCATGAACTTAGGCGACCGATGTCGTTCCCAACCGCTGCCTGGGAACGGGCAAAAAACCTCAGAATTTCTTCTTGGCGAGTATTATGCAACCACGAGATCATCGGGGACCAAGCTCATGAGTCGCGGGCTCATAGCCTCGCCCGGCTATTCCTTCCTGGCCTCCAGCAGTCTGTTGATTCTTCTAGGGTGGCTGCTGCACTGGGGTTGGCTCTGGTGGCCGGGGCTGGCGGCCTTGATCTTCTTCGGATATTTCTTCCGGGACCCGGAACGGCGCATTCCCCCGGAGCCTGAGGTGGTGGTGGCGCCGGCGGATGGCAAGGTCATTCTGACTGATGAGGTCCAAGAGGAGCGCTACCTAAACGGTCCGGCCCGTAGAGTGGCCATTTTTATGAACGTCTTTGACGTCCACGTCAACCGGGCGCCGATTGCGGGCACGGTGCGGGTGGCCCAGCACCGGGATGGCTGCTTCAGGGCGGCCTTCCGGGAGGAGGCTTGCACCCTCAACGAGCAGATGGCCCTGGTCCTGGAGGAAGGCAGCCGCCGCCTGCTGTTGGTGCAGATCGCCGGGCTCCTGGCCAGGCGCATCATCTCGTACGTCCAGCCGGGCCAGGACCTGGAAAAGGGGGAACGCCTGGGGATGATCTGTTTCGGCTCCAGGGTGGACCTCTACCTGCCGGAGCAGGCCCAACTAATGGTCAAGGCTGGGGACCGGGTCAAGGCCGGCAGCAGCATCGTGGCCCGCTGGACTTGAATTC
>JBEKDQ010000491.1:0-1303 GCA_050014275.1 Desulfobaccales bacterium
CAAGCGTATCTTAAACTAAGATACAAGGGTTGGGGTGAGGGGGAATTCTGGTCGGTGTTCGCTAAAATCGCCAAAATCGCTTCCAGAACCGCCTCTGTTTCCTGTATGACCTGATTATTCCAAAATCGAAAGACCCGGCAACCCATCCTATTTAAGTATGCCGAACGCTTAATATCTTGTTCCTCATTTTCGGCATGTGGCCCGCCATCAACTTCAATGACAAGGTTTTTTTCTACGCAGATAAAATCGACAATAAAGGAACCAGCAGGATATTGCCGCCGGAATTTCCAGCCGTCCAGCTCTCGATTCCGCAAATGACGCCACAGCAGCCTTTCGGCATCAGTCATGCGTTTTCGCAAGGCCCAGGCGCTCTGCTTGGACATGAGCCACCCCTCACCCCAGCCCTCTCCCCTCTCAGGGGAGAGGGAGTTTTAGGGAACCTGGTTACGGCATAATGCAAGCTTTATCTGGCGGAGGACCATCTATTCTCCTCGGCGCAGAGTAACGTTTTCTTCAGAGAAAAGCCTACGGCTATATTTGTTATTGCCGCGGTTTCTTGCGCGATGCAAAAACCTTGCCGGACACTACCGATTAAGTCCCCCTTTGGAAAAGGGGGGATTTAGGACAGGCTGGGGGTGGTGAGGCATTTTAGAGCTCGGTTTCCGGTTTCCGGTTTTGGTGGGGCGCCCGTCTCTGGGCGCCTCCTTATCTGGCGGCCACGGAGGGCGCCGCACCAGGACCGCCGCACCCTACATGGTGGCCGGGGCGGCGAAGCCCCGGCCCACGGTATCGCTGATTTGATAGACGAGTCCGGAGAATCGAGGCCGGATTTCTCTTAGCTGTTGCCGCGGCGCCGCCTCAACAGGTCAGGCATTCTTTGGTGAGCCGCAGGGCCTCCCGGATCATCTGATTGGTGTAACCCCATTCATTGTCGTACCAGCTCATGACCTTCACCAGGTCCCCGGCCACCACCTGGGTCATGCTGGGATCGAAGATGGAGGCGTGGGGGTTGGCGATGATATCTGAGGAGACGATGGGGTCCAGCGCATATTCCAGGATGTCTCGATAGCGCTCGCTGGCTGCCTCTTCCTTGAAGATGGCGTTGATCTCCTCCACGGTGGTGGCCCTTTCGGTGACGAAAACCAGATCGGCCAGGGAACCCGCGGGCACCGGGCAGCGCACCGCCACCCCATCAAACTTCCCCTTGAATTGGGGCAGGGTATTGGTGGTGGCCTTCGCCGCCCCGGTGGAGGTGGGCACCAGGTTGGCCGCCCCGGCCCGGCCCCGGCGAAATGCCTTGTTG
>JBEKDQ010000492.1:0-1298 GCA_050014275.1 Desulfobaccales bacterium
CGAAATTGAGGTTGTGGCAGCCCCGCTGCTGAAGGGAGAGCATCATGGCCGCCAGGTCGGCAACGGAGACCTCCTCCCCTTCCCCTCCGTGGCTGATCTCATAGTTCTGGCAGAAGATGCAGTAAAGATTGCAATGGGTGAAAAAGATGGTGCCGGAGCCGCGGCGGCCCACCAGGGGGTCTTCTTCGCCGAAATGGGGGCCATAGGAGGAGGTGACGGGCAGATCGCCGGTGCGGCACAGGCCCCGCTCCCCGTGATGGCGGTCCACCAGGCAATTGTGGGGACAGAGGGTGCACTGATTCAAGAGGTCGTAGGCCGCGGCGATCTTCGGCTCTAAGAGCCCCCGGCGATGCGTCTCTAAGTAATCCGGTTCCCATTTGGCCATGGCTGGTTTCCTGCCAAAGGTATCTTTCCGAAATTTCCCTTACCGTTTCTTCTTATAAGCCATCTGTCTGGGGCGAACAGCGAGAACATTTATGGTGCGGCTCGCCTCGTGCACTTCATAAAAGATGCGCCAGTCGCCCACTCTGGACTTGCGTTGGCCCTGCCCCATTTCAACTTGCCCGGAGATACGGGGATTGAATGGATCTTGCGCCAGTTCTGGTAAGCGTTGGTGAATGCGTCTGATGGTGGCTTGATCCAGAGATTTGAGGCTTTTGAGGAAGGGTTTAGCAAACCGGAGGGTATAGCTCATAACCCCAGCTCTTTTTCCAACTCTTCCAGGGAGATAAACTCCCCTCGGCGGATAGCCTCCTTACCTTCCCGGATGGCGGCCCAATCCTCTTCGGTCAACGGTTCGTCGTCATAAACTTCGTCCCGGTGATAGAGCAGGTCCACGAAGCGAATCAGGAGGTCGGCATCCGGCCCCTGGAGGACCGCCTTAAACTTGGTGATTAACTCCCGATCGAAGGCTTTTTCCATGGGCTGGTTCCTTTTGGGCAAATTCAATAGTTCTCTTGGTTCAAGGTAATAAAAAAGCCCGGCGGTGTCAACCGGGCTACCATTCAGGTCCGTCGGCCGCGGCGATCTTTTGTTCCAATAATCCCCGGCGGTGAGTTTCTAAATAAAGCGGTTTCCACTGTGTCATAAAAACAATCCCTTAAGCTTTCTTAATTTTTGTTCAACCGTTCCCGTATTATGTTCCATCCTTGGGAGACAAATAAAATTTACAAGACTTCTTATGTTAGTATTCATCATCAATTCCCATCGGGCAGTGGAAGCCGGGCTTCAGCCCGACTTCCACTGCCCCTTATACGGGTTGGGAAGGGGGTGTGGGGGGAGGGCAGGGATCTTTTGTA
>JBEKDQ010000493.1:0-1298 GCA_050014275.1 Desulfobaccales bacterium
TAGTTAAGGGTTCGATAGTTGCGGGGGCGTCCTTTCCAGTAACGGCTGCGGTGAGAAATTTCTACGAAGCGGTGGCGGGGTTGGTTGAGCAACGGGTAGGGTTTGGGCCGGCGCTTTAGGGCACGCGGTTCTATCCGGTTGGGGCGGTGGCGAACCAAGTCGCGCGCCAGATTGAGCAATAAGTCCTCCCAGAGTTGGCGGCGCATTTTGGGGTTTCGTGCTTGGGCGATGGCGTTGCTGTATTGGCGCAGGGCATCGACGCTTCCTTTGAAGCTGACGCGTTCCAAGTCCACGGGGTGACGGGCGACTGCTTCGGCGATCACACAGCGGACCAGGTTGTGTGCCACCAGATAAGCCAGGAGTTCCTTTTCAGCCATGTCGGGGGTCTTGCAGCGCAGTTGTTCCATGCCCATGGTGGTCTTGAGATCGCGCAGACACAGTTCGATTCTCCAGCGCCGGACATAGAGGCCGACCAACTCCTGGGCCGGGTAGAGCTTGGGATCCAACAAGGGGGTCACCAGGGTGATGCGGCGGCTGCGGAACCCCCGGATGGTGGCGGTAAAGCGGATAATCCGCACAGTGATTTCCGCGGGCAAGAGGGCCCACTCTTTGCCGGAGAGGATTTCCGATTGCTGGAGGCCCTTGTGCCAGACAAACAGGCCGTCGTTACGGCCCAGGCGCCGGGCTTTGCGGAAGTCCACTTTGCGGGCCTGATGCAGGCGGGCCAGCACATCCACCCCCTGGGGAGGCAATCCGGCCAGGGTGGTGAATTCGCCAAAAAGGCGATCCCCCATGAGGATGTCGCCCTTTTCCAGTTGGTTCCACAGCCGGCGCAGCAAGCGCAGATCATGGTGATGGGAGTTGCCCGTCAGGGCGTGGAGGATGGCGCCGCTGCGCAAGGAGTAGAGGGCCACAAACTTCATGAGGGGAAAACCGCAGCCGGGCTTTTGGGTGGAGGGTTGGGGATAGCGTTCCTGGTTGGCGGGGGTGTCGGGCAATTGGGTGGAGCAACCATCCACCACTTTGAGTGGCCGGCCTTGCAATTGACCGCCGGGGCCGGCGCGGCGATCGGCCGCCTGGGCGGTGGCGAGCAAGGCCTTTTCCAGCCGCTCCCGGGGCAGGCGCAGGCGGGCCTGCACGTAAGCCGAGTCGCCCTCATCAACCGGGCCGTGGTGGTGCAACCGGAAGAGGGCTTGGACTTGGCGGACCACCTCGCGACAGGAGGTTTTGGGCTTGAGCAACTGCCAGAGGAAGCACTCGAAGGTCAGGCGCAGGGAGAAGACCCGCTCGCGGCTGTT
>JBEKDQ010000494.1:0-1276 GCA_050014275.1 Desulfobaccales bacterium
GCCTACGGCGCTCTGTTCGCTCTCCGGGGCCACCACCGACACCTCTCCCAGTTGGCGCAATTCCTGATAAAGGGCCCACAGGCCCGGGGCGTAAATGCCGTCGTCATTGGTCAGTAGAATCATAGCTTAAATTATAGCATGTTTTGGCTTTAGGATGGGCGCCGCCGGCCCGGGAAATTTGCCCGGGGTAAAGGGCAGAGACGCCGCCGCAGCTGCGCCCTGCCCGATCTTTAGCTTATCCCGGATCTACCGGATCATCTTTCGGCTGGCGGTGGCGCGGTGAGCCGGGTCATCTCCTCCTGCCACCGGGTGAAGTCCTCTTGGGGGATGACGGCGGTCAGCGTAGTTCCTCCGGAGGTGGCGCGGACTTCCGTCTCCGCCTGGCCCTTTACCAAATTACCCAACTGCTCCAGACGGAAGAGAGGCTTGCCGGCCTGGTCGAAGAGCTCCACCACGAAGACGGGGGCAGCCGGGGCCCCGGCCGGGGGCAAGTTGACCAGACGGGAGGATTCCAGCTTCTGGAAGTCGATCAGGGCCATCTCCATCTCCAGACGGTATGCGGATTGCTGCACTTCGGCCCGGTTCGGCCCGGTGATCTTCCAGCCCTCCCGTCCACGCCGCGCGGTCCATGTTTGCCCTGGGGGGCCCCAGGCCACCTGGCCCACTTCCGGGATCAGGCCGGTCCAGAGCCGCCGGTCTTCCAGGTTGGCTACCCCTCGCTGAATCTTCTCCGGAAGATTCCGGGCCACCATAACCACCGGGCCCTGGGCCCCCAGCCGGGCATAAACCCCATTTGGGATCTGGGCCCCCAAATGTAGACTTTCGACCTCCCGGGGGCTCGCGACGGTGACTTCCATCCTGGCCTGGGGGGCCAAGCCCGCGGCCTGCAAGTCCAGGGGAGGGGTCGCCGGGAACTCGGTAACCTGGATCCCGGAAAGCTCCTGCAGCAACTGCTCCATCCGCGGAGAGCTCAACCGCATTTCGGGCCGTCCTACCCAGCGCCAGGTATTGTCGTTGCCCTTCTCCAGATCCACCTGGTTCTGATCGTTGCGAACCCTGAGGGACTTAACCTGGTCCGGCTTAAAGGCCCAGAAGTTCCTATCCCGCAGGGCAAACAGTTGCTGGTTCAGGGAATCCCGGACCCCGGTGGCGATGATGAAGACGCCGGGAGCATCGTCCTTCCGGGCATAGTAGCCCTGGCTCGCCGGGACCGCTTCCCCCAACGCCAGGCGGTGCTGCTCCCCCTTGGCGATGAAGGAGACCTGCAACGCCGGCT
>JBEKDQ010000495.1:0-1276 GCA_050014275.1 Desulfobaccales bacterium
TCATGCGGCTTCCAGGGTTACTTGGTAGCCGAGGTCTGCTCCGAAAAGTTGTGAAGAATTTGGTGGCACAGGCGTCCCTCGAAACAAACCTGTGCGGACTGAGCGGCGGGCGAGATGCCCGCCCCACAGGTTTTTTCATAATTTATGGGTGGGCCGAAGGCCCATGAATGACTGCCTTGAAAAGCTGTGAAGAATTGGTGGCACAGGCTTCTCGCCTGTGCGGACTAAACCAGCTTTGCTGGGGAGGGATATAGGGTGCGCAGTGCGCACCCTACACGGCGGACACGGAGGCCCGCCCCACAGTTCTTTTCATAATTTATGGGTGGGCCGAAGGCTCATGAATGACTGCCTTGAAAAGAGCCTGAGTGTGTGGGATACCCCACTCTGGCAGCCGGTTCCCGGGCCGCCGGGGGCGCGGCGCTACATTTTTATGATTTTTTATTTATCTGTGAGCCAAGGGCTCATGAGGGACTGCTCACTCTTTACGGTGTGAAGGGAGGGCAGGCAGCCCTCCCCCACAAAACCAAAGCAAGGGGATTATTATGGCGGTAGCTGTGGGGATCGTTTTGGGCAGCGCCTCGGATTGGCCCGAGGTGGAACCGGCCGCGCAGTTGCTGCAGCAGTGGGCCATCCCCTTTGAGGTGGTGGTGGCTTCGGCCCACCGGGCCCCCCAACTGGTTCAGACCTATGCCCGGGAGGCGGCCGGCCGCGGTATGCAGGTCATCCTGGCGGCGGCCGGCATGGCGGCCCACCTGGCCGGGGTGCTGGCCGCGGCCACCACCCTGCCGGTCATCGGGGTGCCCCTGCCCGGGTCCCATCTCCAGGGATTTGACAGCCTCCTGGCCATGGTGCAGATGCCCGCGGGGGTGCCGGTGGCCACCATGGCCATCGGCAAGGCCGGGGCCTACAACGCCGCGATCTTTGCCGCCCAAATTTTGGCCTTGAGCGACCCCCGGCTGCAGGAGGCCCTGGCCCGGCACAAACAGGAGCTGGAACAGATGGTGGCCCGGCAGGCCGAGGAGATTCCCGCCGAATACCGGCGCAAGGGGTAGCTCGCCCGGAGGTGGGCACTGGCGGCATGCAGCTCGACCTGGGATAGGGAAGCAAGGAATAAGGCATGATTCTCAGCTCCATGGTAAATTTGAACGTGGACCTGGCGGCCCTGGAGCACAACTACCGTCAGTTGCGGCTCCTGTGCGAACCCCGGGTCAAGATGCTGGCGGTGGTCAAGGCCGACGCTTACGGCCACGGTCTCCTGCCGGTGGCCCGGACCTTG
>JBEKDQ010000496.1:0-1268 GCA_050014275.1 Desulfobaccales bacterium
GAGCGCCGTTTATTCCTTCTAACATACGGGCCGCCATTTTCGGTTGGTGGCCTCAACGGCGGCCTCAACCCGCTGTACCAAATCGGCGGCCCGCGCTCGATCCAACTAGCGCTCAAGCTGCAGTTTTGAAAAAGATAATTTGGCGTTTATGGTGATTGCTGTTTATCCCCGACTATTGAGTCTATTGGGGCTGATTCGGGCAGATGGATTCGTACAGGCCTACAACACTCAGGTCGCGGTCGAAAAAGGATGCCAGTTGATTGTGGCGCAGGCAGTCCCACATGGAGCCCAGGTTGATCGATAAAACTACGGCCCCGGTCTGGCCGAGAGAGTCACTACGGTATAGTGCTCGATCCGGCCCAGGGTGAACTCGCCGACGTTCCCGTGCAGAGAGAGGCCAGCCAACTGAGCCTGGGCCGCGTCCGGCGAAAGGACCTTTATCTCCCAGCGGCTCAGGTCCTGGACCAGCCCGCTCAGGTCCAGCCGGACTTTCACGTTCTCTGCCGGGGCCTGGTGATAGTAGTTGAGCAAGTGGAGAATCAAAGTCCGACCGTCGGGTTTCCGACTCAGCTGGCCCAGTACGTAACCGCGCGGCTCCAGGCTGAGGCGAGGCCCTCCAGCTGCGGCTTGGGCGCGCGTCGCAATTCCCGGCTCCTCCTTTCCGGCCCTGGCCCTGATGATGACACCCCCGCCGGCGGTGAACGTATCCAACCGGGCCTTTTGCTGGGTGCTGAGCTTGGGCAGGTCAGCCGGCATGACCAGCACCTTGAACCGGTCCAGGGGGACTCCCTTGTCCAGGTGCGCGAGCACTTTGGTCTCGAAGAAGACGCTCTGCTTCAGGAATTCGTTGGCCAGCGGGTTGTGCGGCTTTGCGGAGATCAAGGCGATCAGCGCCGCCGGCTCCGCCTGGTGATACAGCTCCCGATGCTCGACCAGGAAATGATCGTATTGAGCGATGGCCGTCCAGGCTTCCCGGGCCTGCGGCTCGCCCTTGATCAGCCCATAGAGGAATCGGCCCTCGATGTTGCGCGAGGTGGCGGCGCCGAACGCATAGGCCTCGGCGATGGAAAGCTTCTGCTCGGCCGGGCTGGGGATGCAGAGCTCGCGTGGGCCGCAGTGGTAAATGTCGTTCTCATACATCAGGGGCTGCCAAAGCTCCTTCTCGCCGCTCAGGAATTTGATCTTGCGCGCGTTGCCCACCTGCCAATGACCGTCCCACACCCCCGGTGTGTCCTTGCCGTCCTCCTCCCAGATTGCCTCGTTAATGT
>JBEKDQ010000497.1:0-1263 GCA_050014275.1 Desulfobaccales bacterium
ATGCTGGGAGCGCTCCGTCTGGGAGGAGACCACGATGCCGCTGGGCAGGTGGGTGAGGCGCACCGCCGAGGAGGTCTTGTTGACGTGCTGGCCGCCGGGGCCACTGGCCCGGAAGGTATCGATGCGCAGGTCTTTCTCCTGGATGTCGATCTCGATGCGGTCGTCCACCTCCGGCAGTACCTGGACCGCGGCGAAGGAGGTGTGGCGGCGGCCGCTGGCGTCGAAGGGGGAGATGCGCACCAGCCGGTGAATGCCCGATTCGCTCTTCAGATAGCCATGAGCGTAAGGGCCAGAGACGCTGAAGGTGACGCTCTTGACCCCGGCTTCATCCCCCGGCAAGAGGTCGATGGTTTCGCTTTTAAAGCCGTGCCGTTCGGCGTAGCGCAGGTACATGCGCAAGAGAATTTCGGTCCAATCCTGGGCCTCGGTGCCGCCGGCGCCGGCGTGGATGGTAACGATGGCGTTGAGCGGGTCTTCCTCGGCCCCCAGCAGCAGCTTGAGTTCCCAATCCCGGAAGGTTTCCTCCAGTTTGGCGAGCTCGCCGGCCACTTCCTTGAGGGCCTTGTGGTCTTCCTCCTCCACCGCCAGGTCCAGGAGCACTTCGAGGTCCTCTACCTGGAGTTCCTTCCCTTGCCAGTCCTCCAGGGCCTGAAGCAAGGCGCCTCGCTCCTTGAGGATCTCCGCGGCCCGGGCCTGGTCGTCCCAGAGTTCCGGGGCGGCCAGCAATTCTTCCAAATGGCGCAATCGCACCTGTTTTCCGGCCAGATCAAAGATGACCTCGGAGCAGTTCCAGCCGGTCTTTAAATTCATTTATCTTGACCCGGATTTCCATGACGTCGGGTAACATGAGCCATCTCCATTAAGGATTTTGATGAAATGAAAAGGCAGGAGTGAATCAGGCCATGGTGGGAGCGCACCCTCCGGTATGTCCTCGATTTTTTTAAAGGACGGCATCCGCCTCTGTGACCAGGAGTCGAAACAAGCCTGGAAAATCATCCTATTAAATTTTATCAGAAAAATGGTAAATGGGAAGATCCGCAGGCTCCGGGCCCTTTTTAGTTCAAGGTTCAAAGTTCAAAGTAGAACCTATGCGTATTTAACCTTGAACCTTGAACTTTGAACTAAAATATCTAGTTCCCTAATTAAAGAGCAGGGCTCCCAACAATACCGCAACCTCCACCACCTCGTTGGCCGCGCCCAGGACGTCCCCGGTGACCCCGCCCAGGGTTTTCTTAAAATACCGGCTCATCAGCCAGATGAGGA
>JBEKDQ010000498.1:0-1263 GCA_050014275.1 Desulfobaccales bacterium
TGGCCGGGGGCGCAAGGTGTTGAACTGCGCGGTCCCCTTGGCGCGGGCTCATGCACTCACCGATTTCCAGATGCCCGACAGGTTGACCGCCGGCGACTGTATCACCACCTCCGTCACCGGCAATTTCCCTGACTCGCTCCGGGATTGGGAATACCAACCGAAGTTTTGCTCGGAACCGCAGCTCCCGCAGTTGGCGCCACTGCCGCCGGAAGCCGCCACCCTCCAGGGTCTCCCTTGGTTTGAATCACCCTCACAATCCACCGGGCTCGGCATCAACGCCCGCCATGTGCGTTATCACCACAGCCTCTGGCAGGAACTGAAGCCCAAGGTGCTGCAAGGCGTCCATACGACCCTCGTCCTCGCCCTGCCCCAGGTTGGGTTCGCCCTCGCGCCCCACATTCAGCTTGAGAAAGTGTTTCTGTTCCTCGGTTCGCTGGCCCGGGGCCTGGGCCCGGCCCAGTTGTTCCCGGCGCGTTACCTTTATCCAGATGCCCCATTGGGCGGGCTGGCCAACATGCCGGCCCCCATCTTCGCGGACATCCTGCCCACCACGGGCGGGTTTGCCTACCCCTGCGTGGACTGCGAACCCGACCCCTGGCGCGTGCTGGCCCGCTTCGGCAACGGGGATCGCTATTACGGATACCCCTTCCGAGCGGCCACCGACTCCATGCAGGACTTCACTCTGCACGACCATGAGGATAGGGCCATGCTCTTGCCCAGCGGCCGGCGGGTCGTCGCCCGTCGCAGCGAGACTTGCGCTTACGCCGCCCTGGACCCGGCACTGAAACAGGAGTTGGGGCTGGACCGCGAGGGATTTGAAGACGCCACCTGCCTGCTCCGGGGGGCGGTCACCCACGATGGTCTGCCCTTCCAGCTCCCGGTGGCCATGCAGCCCTTGGTCTTCGCCCTCGTCCTGACCCATTGGAGAATGGAACTGGACCGGCCTGGCGATCTCAGCTCCTACGCCGTTTTCACCCAGCACGCCGCCATCCGGGGATTCAACTATTTCCAGCGCGTCGAGCCCTACTACTCCAATTTCATGCGGCTCATCCAAAACATCTCTGCCGCCCCCAACTTCCGCGCTTACCCGCTCTCCAACCACCTGACGCACTCTTGGCTGGGCGGAAACCTGCGTCTGTCCGACCACCTCAGCGAGTCGGAGTGGGATCTCGGGCCGGAGTTGATGCGGTCCTACTACTACCAGCAACTGGACTGGCAGGCCGGAGTGGTCAACCTCATGAACCACGCGGCCTTCCGGGCCAA
>JBEKDQ010000499.1:0-1262 GCA_050014275.1 Desulfobaccales bacterium
ATTTTTGCCAACTACTCCCCGAGGAGCTGAACAGATCCAGGTCTGACGATGGCCGCATCAGAATGATGGCCTTTCCTCCACTGGGAATCCAGACCCTGGCTCCGGTGTTGCGCCAACATGGACACCAGGTCCGGCTATTCGACACCTGTCACCCGCAGATGCAGGCGGAGCACCTCACCCAGGCTGTAGCGGAAGAGCGCCCCGACGTCGTTGCCCTCTCCTGCCTCTCGACCACCACCTACCCGGCGCTCAAAAACCTGGCCAGACGGCTTAAATCCGTCGCTCCGAAAATCCCCCTCATCGCCGGCGGCGCCTTCGCCACCATGAATGCCGACCACATCCTCAAGGACTGCCCTGACCTGGACTGCGTGGCGGTGGGAGAGGGCGAAGAACTCCTGCCGGACTACCTGGACAATTTCGATGACCCAGGCACCGTGGCCGGTCTGGTCTGGCGTGATGCTGGAGAGATTGTAATCAATGTCCCCCGTCCACTCTTGCGGGACCTGAACCAGTTCCCTTACCCCGACCGTACCAGCCTGCCCATCGACTACATCGAATCCTTACCCCTGGATGCCCCCGCGGTCCTCTCCCTGGATAAATTCTGCACCATGCAAACCTCCCGGGGCTGCCCCTATTCCTGCATCTACTGCGATATCCCGTCTCTGTCGCAAGGCAAATGGCGCTACCGTTCCGCGGAACACGTCTTGGGAGAAATGCAGCAACTGGACGATATGGGCTATCGTTCCATTTACCTGACCGATGATCATTTTCTCCTTAACCGGAAACGCATCGGCGAAATTTGTGGGGGCATCATGGCTCGCCAGCTCAAGTTCCACTGGGGCTGCGAAGGCCGGGTGGATGCGGTGGCGGTGGATCAACTGCCGCTGATGAAAAAGGCCAACTGTAATTTCCTGGCCTTTGGGGTGGAGGCGGGCACGCAAAAGGTACTTGACCGGCTGCATAAGAAGCAGACCCTGAAGCAGGTGGAGCACGCGGTCAGTGAAGCGAAGCGCCATGGCATCGCCAGGGTGCACGGCTTTTTTGTCATCAGCTCTCCCGGCGAAAGCGAGAAGGATATCCTGGCCAGCTTCCGTTTTGCCGCCCGGCTGAAGCTGGACACCTTTGGTTTCAATAGATTATGTGCCTACCGGGGCACCCCCTTAGGCAAGAGTACGTCAACCGCGGGATCATTGACGACGAGCGCGATTGGCACAAATGGTTCAAGTGCTCGGACATCGACCCCACCGCCCTGCCCAGCGCTA
>JBEKDQ010000500.1:0-1261 GCA_050014275.1 Desulfobaccales bacterium
AGCGTTTCAGGGTCTCCTGGTACAATTCCTGAGCCCGTTGGAATTGTCCCTGCTCCTGGTACATCTGGGCCAGGGCATCCACCACCTTGAGATTAGCGGGATCCACCTCGTGGGCCTGCTGCAATTCTTTTAAGGCGATCTCCGGCCTCCCCATTAACTGGTAATAATGGGCATTATACAACAACCGGGTGGAATCCATTGCGGCTGGCAAGGCTACTCCCCGGGCCGTCCTATTATCGGCCAACCATGAGGCGTTGCAGCCCACCCCCAGCAGCGCCCCCGTCAGCGCCGCCATGGCCAGCAACCATGCCAGCCAGCGCTGCCGGACAGAGGCGGGTCTACTGGCGGCTGCCCTGGAAGGACCCTGGGGCGGTAGCTGCCGCCGCCGGGGCCCCCTGTCCCCCGGCCATAATTGGTCGAGCCCTGCTTCCCACATGATTGCTATCCCCTTGTTACTCCCGGCGGCGGCGGCGCGGCTAATAGGTAGAGGTGGTTATCTTAGGTATCGCGACCGGCTTCTCCGCAAAGCTCTTGTTATATTGATCCAGTTCATTAACTCCGGCCGTGGGGTTTAGCCCCGTCGTCGGGGTGTCAAGGAGGCCGGCCTGGGGATTGAGCACCGACTGGGCTATATTGTTTTGCACCGAATTGCCGTAGTCCTTTTGGAGGACGTCGGGGCTGACACAACCCGTCAGCCACACCAGCACCAGGGCCAGCCCGATGAGGCCGGTTCCGGCTTTCAATCTTCGCCTCTCGTTTTTCATTTTCAGCCTCTGCCTGAGGTGTGATGGGGGAAAAAGTGAATGGTTAACAGGTTAACAGGCTGAGCGGCCTTTTAACCTTTTAACCGGTTCCCGCGATTACGGTTTTATAGCCCCAAAGCCCGCCGGCATCGGTTGGGCCGGCTGCTGGACCTGGGCCGGCTGTTCCTTCGGCGGCCGCCCCTGATACCACCCCAGGAGATATTTCTCATAGTCGTTGGGGTCTATCCACTTGTCATCGGACAGCCTGGCGGTGCCCGGGGTCACGGGCTTCACCAGGTGCGGGGTCACCAGCACCACCAGTTCGGTCTCCTGCTTCTGCCAACTGCTGGAACGGAACAGGGCCCCCAAAACGGGGACGTCCCCCACCCAGGGAAACTTGTTGACGATGTTGCGGTCCTCGTTTGAGAGCAGCCCGGCCATGGCAATGGTCTGGCCGTCCTGGACCTCCAGATGGGATGACATGCGCCGCACCAAAAACCCCTCAATGCTGAAGCCGG
>JBEKDQ010000501.1:0-1250 GCA_050014275.1 Desulfobaccales bacterium
CAAGACGATTAGGGTAGCGCGCTCCGAGGCTGGCAAAATAATTAATGGTGGCCAGAGTCGGCCCGCTGGCCAGCCAATTATTAATGGTAGCATCAGGGAGTCCCTTTTTTATCCCCTCTCCCCCGATAGGGCAGAGGGTTAGGGTGAGGGGGAAGTTAATCTCTTTTCCGCTCCCATTAATATAAACCCACATACCTGGGAATGTCATTCCAGGCACATAATCCAGGAATTTCCAAGACCTTCGCTTCCTGCGCCCAGGGGGGCCAGCCAGGGCAACGAGCCAGGTGGCGGCAACCCAGGTTGTGCTTGTACTTGGGCATGTAGGGGCGGATCTAGGTGTCCGCTCTGATTTAGGGCGCGCCCTGCACGCCGGCCGAGGTTCGGCGGCCACGGGCTGCCCTGGATGGGCCATGATAGGGTGGGCAGTGCCCACCCTACCCGGGCGACCCGCTGAGGCCCCCTGACGCAGTTTTCACGCAGCCATCGCCAAAAAAGGCGCGTAAGACGCGCCCTACGCGGGCGCGCCTCAACTCACCCAGGCGATCAACCGGCCTTATGGCCCCGCCTGCCGCAGACGCGGCAATTTCAGGAAAAAATTCTCGCTTAGGGTTAATTGAGTTTCAGGCAAGGACACCGGCTGGAAATCCTGTGCCACCTGGGACAAGACCTATTTGAGGCGTTCCAGGAGATCGAGCAACGCCTGGCGTTCCCCCTCGGGAAGGTAGGCATAGCTGGGCATCTTGGCTCCGGGATAGAGCTGGCGGGGTTGGAGCAGCACCACTTGCAGCTGCTCCCGGGGGAGGCGGGAGCCGATGCCGTCCAGGGAGGGGGCCAGGTGGCCTCGGTCCTTCCTATGGCAGGCAAAGCAGCTCAGACGTCTGGCCAGATCCGGTCCGGCGTCAGAGACTACCTGTTGCCCCGGGGGGGGCGCCATGTACGTCGGCCACCCAGGTGGGAATAATCGCAGCAACATAAAATAAAGCTGCAATTAATATACCCCAGGTTAATTTTAACCGATCAGATATTTTATTAATTTCCAATTCAGGCGAAATGCCTAATATGAAATATGTTATTGATATGATTAGAATAGCAAGGCCCAGTTATTGCTGCTGAAAGGCGGCCAGGCCCTCCTGCGGATATTTCTCGGGACGGTCGCTGCCGCAGCCTGCCAGGGCCAGCAGTAGGGCCACCGCCAGCACCGCTCGCCACCCAGGTGATTCTCTCCTCTTCACGGTCAATGATCCAGTGAA
>JBEKDQ010000502.1:0-1243 GCA_050014275.1 Desulfobaccales bacterium
GGACGGGGTGGAACTCCAGAAGAGCAACATCCTGCTCATCGGCCCCACCGGCTCCGGCAAGACCCTGTTGGCTCAAACCCTGGCCCGCATCCTGAACGTGCCCTTTACCATCGCCGATGCCACTACCCTGACGGAAGCCGGTTACGTGGGCGAAGATGTGGAGAATATCATCCTCAATCTGCTCCAGGTGGCGGATTACGACGTGGAGAAGGCCTCCCGGGGCATCGTCTACATCGACGAAGTGGACAAGATCGCCCGCAAGACCGATTCCCCCTCCATCACCCGGGATGTCTCCGGCGAAGGGGTGCAGCAGGCCCTGCTGAAGATCATCGAAGGCACCCTGGCCTCGGTGCCGCCCAAGGGGGGCCGCAAACACCCCCAGCAGGAATTCATCAAGGTGGACACCACCAACATCCTGTTCATCTGCGGTGGGGCCTTCAATGCCCTGGAAGACATCATCGGGGCCCGCATCGGCCGGAAGGCCATGGGCTTTGGGGCAGACATCCAGAGCCGGTCGCAGCGGCCCCTGGGGGAAATCCTGGTGCAGGTGCACCCCCAGGATCTCCTGAAATTCGGGCTGATCCCCGAGTTTGTCGGTCGCCTGCCGGTCCTGGCAACCCTGGACGAACTGAATGAAGAGGCCCTGGTGCGCATCCTCAAGGAACCTAGAAACGCCCTGGTGAAGCAATATCAGAAGCTGCTGGAATTGGACCGGGTCAGCCTGAAGTTCACCGAGGAGGCCCTGGTGGCGGTTTCCAAAGAGGCTCTGAAGCGCAAATCAGGGGCCCGGGGCCTGCGGGCCATCCTGGAGCGGGCCATGCTGGACCTGATGTACGAACTGCCATCGCTGAAGGATGTCAAGGATTGCACGATCACCGAAGATTTCATCATCAAACATGCGGCCCCCATCCTGACCTACCGGTCGGAGGAAGGGGTGCCCTGGGATAAACCCGGAATGGCGGTGCAATCATGATCTTTCGCATTCCCAAGAATCGGATGCCGGGGGAGACGGACCGGCGCCATCAGGTTAGCGTGCCCATGCTGCCCTTGCGGGACATCGTCATCTTTCCCCACATGGTGGTTCCCCTGTTCATCGGCCGGGAGCGTTCCATCCATGCCCTGGAATACGCCATGGGTTTGGAGAAACATATTCTCCTCTGCACCCAGAAGGACCCGCGCAAGGATGAGCCCCGGGAAACCGAGGTTTATAAGCTCGGCACTCTGGCCTCCATCCTGCAGCTCT
>JBEKDQ010000503.1:0-1242 GCA_050014275.1 Desulfobaccales bacterium
TGAAGCCGATCCCGCGGACCCATTTTCGGTGAGCGCCGAGGTTTCCCGCAGCCTGGAGCTGATGCTGGAGGATTAAAACCCCCGGGGAAGCCGGGAGGGTTTATTAGGAAAGAATTTTTGGTAAAATAATATTGAATAAGGAAACCCAAAAGGAGTAATCGCATGGTTGACCTGAACCTGAGGGTGGTGGAGCCCCGCAAACTCACCCCGGAGAGCCGCTTCAGATTCCGCTGCCACCCGGGGGTATCCTGCTTCACCGAGTGTTGCGGCGCCACCACCATTATCCTCACCCCTTATGATATCCTGCGCCTGAAAACCCGCTTGCAGATCCCCTCCGGCGAGTTTCTCCGGAAATATACCCGCACCGAGCCCCACGATAAGTCGGGCCTGCCCCTGGTCATCATGGACATGCCCCGGTTTGAGGGCAAATGCCCCTTTGTCCGGCCGGTAACCGGCTGTGAGGTCTATAGCGACCGCCCGGCCGCCTGCCGTTATTACCCCATCGGCCAGGGAACCCTGATCACCGAGGAGGGGGTGGATGAGTTTCACTTCTACGTGCGGGAGGAACATTGCCGCGGCTATGAAGACGACGCAGAGTGGACCGTGGCCTCCTGGCGGGAAGACCAGGGGGTGGACCATTACGACACCATGAACCTGCCGTGGAAGACCATGATGCTGCGCCGCGGGGTGGACGGCGGGCCGGTCGCCGATGAGCGGGGCAATCGCCTGTTCCACATGGTGATGTACGATCTGGACCAGTTCCGGCGCTTTGTCTTCAAGAGCCGCTTCCGTCAGCTCTTTCAGGTGGATCCGGATGCCCTGGAGAAGATCTGGAATGACGATGAGGAACTGCTTAAGTTCGCTTATCAATATATCAAGACGGTCTTGAAGATTGAGGAGGCCTTGAAACTTCAGGAGGCGCAGATCCCCGAAGGGACCACCCTCACTTTTTAGGGGTAGGGCGATAGTGGCACAGGCTTCCAGCCTGTGACGAGAGTCGCGCCCAAAAAAAAAATTCTCAGTCGCTCATGAACTTAGGGCTCGCCCGAGAACCTGAAAAGAATGGTAGGGCGGGCCGCAACCAGGAGCCCCATCAATAATGTCCGGCAAGGTTTTTTGCTAATCTGCCATGTAATATAGGCTGCCAAATCTCCATCTTTTATTAACTTATGGAGATCTCTTGCTTTTTCCCCTCTCCCCCAATGGGGGAGAGGGCAGGGTGAGGGGGGAGCAATCAGTAGC
>JBEKDQ010000504.1:0-1239 GCA_050014275.1 Desulfobaccales bacterium
TTCCTCATCGATTACCCCCTTTCGGAGAGTATTACACTCTCCATTAGCAGATCAACCCGGGTGCTACTTCCGCATCCTTTTGGTCAGGCAAGCCTCAGCCTTTGCCGCTGCAGCCTCAGCCCGATCAGCCGCCGCCTCAGCCTTGTCAGCCGAAGCTTTGGCGTCAGCCGCCGCCATTTCGGCATTCCGCGCCGCGGCGTCCGCCCTCGCAGCCGAAGCGGCCGCCTGATCGGCGTACATCTTGGCTGTGTCCACGTTCTTCTTGCAGGCCTCGCAGCAGCCTCCCACCATGACAACGATAAATGCCATGATGATGGCCAAAGCAAACCCCTTCCTTACCAAAGCCTTCCTCATCATTTATCCCCCCTTCTCAAAGAGATGGTTAAAGGTTAAAGATGCCGACATTAAATATCAGCAAACCGAAAAGATCAAGAAAAAATATGGGTCCCCGAGCATTTTTTTTGATATGGCGATTTCCGGCACCCATAAGTTCTTGATTTTCAATTAAGATAACTATGTGCAAGAAAATATCAAGGAAAAATCTGCATCCGCTCCATTTTTTTTGCCGGGCGACCGTTCCATATGATTTAACCTACTATTATCACTATACCTTTTTTTCAAAGGGAGCCATTTCTCCCCAATTTTTGCCCACACGCAGGTCCACCTCCAACGGCACCTTCAGGGGGACCACCGCCTGCATGACCCGGCGCACCGTGCCGGCCGTGGCCGCCACTTCCGCCTCCGGCACCTCAAACAGCAGCTCATCATGGATCTGCAGCAGCATTCGGCCTCCCAGGCCCGCGGCCGTCAAGGCCACTTCCGCCTCCAGCATGGCCTCTTTGATGATGTCCGCCGCGGTTCCCTGGAGAGGGCTATTGATGGCGGCCCGCTCCGCCTCCTGGCGCAGCAGGCGGTTGGCGCTCTTAAGGTGGGGGAGGCGCCGCCGCCGCCCCAGCAAGGTGGTGACCCAGCCCCGCTCCTGAGACGCCTTCACGGTTTCCTCCTGATAGGCCTTGACCCGGGTGTGGCGAGCGAAATAACGCTGGATGAACTCACTGGCCACCCGTTGGGGCGCCCCCATTTGCTTGGCCAGGCCGAAGGGACTCATGCCATAAATGATCCCGAAGTTGACCACCTTGGCCTGGCGCCGCATCTCGGAGGTCACCAGTTCCGGATGGATAGCGAAGATCTCCGCCGCGGTCTGCCGGTGGATGTCGATCTTTTCCCGGAAGGCCTTCA
>JBEKDQ010000505.1:0-1239 GCA_050014275.1 Desulfobaccales bacterium
TCATATCCATGTGCCCGCCGGGGCTACCCCCAAGGATGGCCCCTCCGCCGGGGTCACCATGGCCACTGCCTTAATCTCCGCCCTGACCCAGATTCCGGTGCGCCGGGATGTGGCCATGACTGGGGAGATTACTTTGCGGGGCAAGGTCCTGCCCATCGGCGGCCTGAAAGAGAAGGCCATTGCCGCGCTCCGGGCCAGGGTCAAAAAGGTCATCATCCCCGCAGCCAATAAAAAGGACCTGGCGGAGATTCCGCGAAACGTCAAGCGGCGCCTCAAGTTCGTAGCGGTGACCGACATGGATCAGGTCCTGGGTGAGGCCATGATCCGCTCGCCTTTTCGGGAAGGGAAGAAGCCTGAGGCCGGCAAGGGCAGAGTAAGGCCGTCGGCCCGGCTGCCGGTGGTTTGAGAGAGAAGCTTACCGTAATTACCGGGTCATCGCCGCCTTCGTGTTTCCTTGCCGAAAAAGGCCTCGCTTCCTTTTGGGGCTGAGGGGAAGAATGATTCTGGCTTGATTTTTCACGCCGCTGCACTATCTTATCTCCACCAGGGGCAAGCCCGCTATAAATCAAAGTTTTTGCTGACTGCTGCCCATTGACAGCTGAAGGCCTCAACAAAATTTGGATCCACTCTGGTCAGATCCCCATCTCCCCAGTTATCTCGCCCTGGCCGCCATGGCGCTGTTATGCGCCTTGTTTGCCGCCAGCGAAACCGCCCTCTTTGCGCTGACTCCCTTGGACCGCCTGCGTCTCCGGGAGAAGAACCGGGTCCAGGGGGAGCGGGTGGAAGCCCTCCTGGCTCGGCCCCGGCGCCTCCTGGTGACGGTGCTCATGGGAGTGGAGACGATCAACATCCTGGCTTCCATTGTGGCCACCTCCCTGGCCCTGAGCCTCTGGGGGCCCCAGGGGAAATGGCTGGCCCTGGGCCTGCTGGCCCCCGCCTTTCTCCTGGTGGCGGAACTGATTCCCAAGTCCCTGGCCCTGATCTATGCTACTCGCCTGGCCCCCTGGCTGGCCCTCCTGGTGAAGCCCGCCATCCTGGTGTTTACTCCCTTGCGCCTGGTATTGTTGCAGATCAGCCGGGGTATTCTGGCCACCCTGGGGTTTCGCCCGGAGCTCGAGGTGCCCGCGGTGCGCCAGGAAGACTTCGTCCGCATGGTGGAAGAGAGCCATCTCCGGGGGCTGATTGCCGAGGTGGAGCGTGATTTTATTCAGAACCTTCTGAGCTTCGGCGAACTGCGGG
>JBEKDQ010000506.1:0-1235 GCA_050014275.1 Desulfobaccales bacterium
GATGAAGGACATTTTTTATTAAAGGAAAATCTGAGACCTGACCCTAGGAGCCGCCCAAAGGGAGCGATTGCTCCTTACGGTAGGCCAGGGCCTGGCAGGAGGCCACCAGACTCCCCCGGGGGTCGGTGACTTCGATGAAGTAGGTGGAGGTGCGCCGCCCGGCGTGGAGTTCCCGGGTCCGGGCCGTCAGGCGCTCCCCCATCTTGGGCGCGGCGTGGAAGGTGAGATTCATATTAAGGGCCACCGCCACCGTGCCGTGGGCGTTGCAGGCGGCCTGGAAGGCCTCGTCGATTAAGGCGAAGATCGCGGTGCCATGCACCATCCCCAGGATATTGGCCATCTCCGGGCGGCAGTCCATCCCCACCCGGGCCCGCCCGGGGCCCAACTCCTCCAGTTCCAGGCCGAAATGGCGGCTGATCCCCTGGGCCTCCACCCGTTCCTGGAAGGCCGCTAAAAAAGTTTTGTCGACTTGACTCATTTCTCCCCCGCTGAAGAAGGTTTTCGGTTTTCGGTTTTCGGTTCGCTGGAACTGAATTACGGCTTAGCAAGCCGGAGGTTACGAGTTAGAGTATCGTCGTCCAGACCAATTATTTACAAGGGTTTAGCTGGAAAAGTTGGCCCCTTTTCTTTTGCTCTTAAAATCATTCCCCACACTATTCCCCCCAAAGGCGGCCTGAATGGAGGTAAAAAAGGTGAGGTTGTGTCTTTGTGTGCCCTCTGGCAGAGGGGAAAGCAGATGGAGAGGTAAAGCTGTCCCGATGAGCATCAAGGCGCATGGTAAACCCTGGTCCTCCTCTCTTTCGGGCCGTGTAGGGCAACCTGGGAAGCCGTTTTGGGCGCCATGCTATCAAAATTACCCGCCAGGGTCAACTTGCTCCCTGCCATGGCTCAAATTTGGCGAAAATCATACAGTTATCCGGGCCATTTCAGGAGTTCCCCTCGGAGTGCAGGGTGCCATATGAAGGCGCACGGTTTCTCCTCACTGCTCAAACGGGGCCGAAGCCCCCGATGACTCTAAGAAGGCGGTTTGTTTATTACAAAAGTGGAGGGAAACCCTCCAACGGAAAACCTCATGTTGCTCAAAATTCAGGGGAAACCGAATGGTACACCCCCCCTGAATTTATTGGGGGCAGGTCAATTGGCGTCGGCAAAGGTGGAGCGGGGCACGGGCCGCGCCCCTAGATGATAGAGGTTCTTGAATCTGGCTTTCAGGCTGGCCACGCCATCCCGCAGGC
>JBEKDQ010000507.1:0-1234 GCA_050014275.1 Desulfobaccales bacterium
ACGCTCTACGAAAACGACCTGAAGCCCAAGATGACCAAGGGCAAAACCCTGCTCTTTTCCCATGGGTTTAACATCCATTTTGGGCAAATTGCGCCGTCACCGGACCTGGACGTGATTATGGTGGCCCCCAAGGGTCCCGGGCACCTGGTGCGCAGCGAATATGAGAAAGGCGCCGGGGTCCCCGCCCTGGTGGCGGTGGAGCAGAACCACTCGGGTCAGGCCCTGGTCACCGCCCTGGCCTATGCCAAGGGCATTGGCGCCACCCGGGCCGGGGTTTTGGAAACCACCTTCCGGGAAGAGACGGAAACCGATCTGTTTGGGGAGCAGGCGGTGCTCTGCGGCGGGGTCTCGGAGCTGGTCAAGGCCGGCTTCGATACCCTGGTGGAAGCGGGCTACGCCCCGGAGATTGCCTATTTCGAGTGCCTCCACGAACTGAAGCTCATCGTTGACCTTTTCTATCAGGGCGGCATCAGCTACATGCGCTACTCGGTGTCCGATACCGCGGAGTACGGCGACTACACCCGGGGAAACCGGATCATCACCGAGGAGACCCGGGACGAGATGCGCCAGATCCTTTACGAGGTGCAAAGCGGCGAATTCGCCAAGGAATGGATCCTGGAGAACCAGGCCAAGCGCCCGGTATTCAATGCCAGGCGCCGCCAGGAGGCGGCCCACCCCATCGAGGCAGTGGGCCGGAAGCTGCGGGCCATGATGGGCTGGCTGCAGCGGAAATAAGCTCATAGGTGGAGCGGCTCGAGCCCTCCGGCGAGCGCCTGGTGTTGTGCTTCGTAAATAGTATGGCATTAACTCAAATGAAAACCTAAGTTCCAAGGGTATTAAAGTCCCCCTTTGGAAAAGGGGGGCTTAAAAAACTATAGTTTGAAATGTCTTGGCAATTATGAAGCATCACAATAGTTCCCGAGCTCCCGCTTGTGACCCTGCCTTGGGGCAAAGCTCCTACCTTGAAAAGTTGTGATGAATTGGTGGCATAGGCGTCTCGCCTGTGCGGACTGAGAGTGGCGGGCGAGACGCCCGCCCCACCGGTCTTCTCATAATTTACGAGTGAGCTGAAGGCTCATGAGCGACTGCCTTGAAAAGTTTTCATGCAGGGTGCGCACTGCGCACCATAAATATGCGTAATTCTGTATATTTTTGGAGGGTCGAAGGCTCAGGAGCGATTGTTTCCAATTTTCTGCTTCGAAAAGTTCCTCATGCGGCTTCCAGGGTTACTTGG
>JBEKDQ010000508.1:0-1234 GCA_050014275.1 Desulfobaccales bacterium
CCCGGCGGCCTAAGTAATCTTCATAGAACCAACTGGCTGTCGGACCTTTTTTGCCTTTCATGGAATGGGGAGTTTGGCGGTGTTTCAGTTCAGCACTGGTTCCTCGGGGACGGGCGGCGGCGCCACCACGCTCGGGGCCAGCCCTATCCACTGCATAAACTGGTCATGGGTGGGGAGCGGGTAGCCGGGGTCGTCCAGGTGGGTGGCTTTTGCGCCGGCCGGCAGCGCCTTGATGAATGTCTTTCCGTAACTCGCCGTGTTCAGCTTTGGATCCAACATGACGAGGAGCCCCTTTTGATCCTCCTCCCGGATGAGGCGCCCCCACCACTGCTTCCACTTCCGGACGGTGTCAGGAAGGGTATCCTCGTAGAAAGGGTTGACTCCTTTGGATTGGAGAAACTTCTGGCGGGCATCCTTGTAAGGCGACTGCTGTTCAAATGGAATCTTCGTGACTACCAGGCCGCGGATGCGGATATCCACACCCGTGCCCATGGATTGGTTGCCCAAGATGATGGCCTTGGGGTTGTGCTTGTACAGGCTGACCAGCTTGTCCGGGCTGAGGTTCCGCTCTTGGGCGTAAATCTGCATGTCATGGGCCTTGCACCACCCTGTCATCAGCTGTGTCACCTCGGCAATGGTCTGGTAGTTCGTGAAGAGCGCGAGGACCCGCCCATCCGTGATTTGTGCAATCTGCGTTATCTTCTCCGCAATCGCCGGCGCCGTGGTAATCTCGGAGTTCTTTGGCGGCAGAAAGACCCGCATCTGCTTGCTGTACTGGAAGGGGGAGGGAAAGTTGGCGGTGTTCCAGTCATTGGCGTTAAACGTTTTCTTCGTCTCGGCGATGGAGGTTCCCACCAGGGTGGCCGAGACGAGGGTCACCTGCCTGAAGTTGTTCCAGATCTTTTCCATCGCCTCAGCCAACTCGAACGGCTTCAGCTCCAGGTTGAGGGATGTGGCTCCGCTGGTGCTGGTACTGCGGTTGAGCAGCATCACGTAATTGTCCACCTTGCCGCCCAGGTAGTTGTCCAGCGTCGTGCAGGCGAAGGCCAGGCGGTTCTCCATCTCCTGGTAGTCCCTCTTCACCTCATCGTTTGGCGCCTCGGCAACTTGCGCGATCGCAAGCAGTTTGATGTCTCGGATTACCCTGACGAGATCTTTGCATGATTGGCCGATGGGGTCGCCGGGCTGAACGACCTGCTGCCCCTCGGGTCCTGCCAACACCCGCCGCCTGACG
>JBEKDQ010000509.1:0-1233 GCA_050014275.1 Desulfobaccales bacterium
CTGCATTCGTTCTTACGAACGGCCGACCCTGCTGGCCATGTCAGCGATATCAGGATTTCCACCTCCGCCCTGATGAATCCATCCGTCGGCCAGCTCCTGAAGGAAACAGGCGCCCGGAATCTCTGGGTAGAATGCCAGTCCCAGTTCTTCGCGGGGGATCCTTCGGCCTTTCAACGGCGACTGCGGACCTTGTCGGAAGACTACTGCTGCTTTCCCATTGTCGGGGACGTGCCTCTCCTGGCCGCGATGGTTAAGGATGGTTCGGGTATCGGGTGCATCGTCCTAAAGGGCTGTGAGGCCGCAGGATTCGTAAGCGGGGAGACGACCTTAGTCCTCTATTCGGCGGCCAAGGAAATGTTGCACGCCTATGCGAAGTCTCTGGACGTCCTCATCTGGGGCGGCGTCTCCACCCCCGAGGCGGCTGCGGCCTTCCTGTCCACCGGAGCCGCCGGCATCGTCTTTGAGAGCGTCCACTGGCTGACTGATCTGGTGGTCATGGACGATCGCCAACGCCAGCAACTCGCCAGACTCCGCCTGGATTCCACTGCTCTAGTGGGCTTGGACCTGCAGGTTCCGTGTCGCCTTTTCAACAAGGGGAACTCGCTGGCCTTCAAGAAGATCCAGGCGTTCGAGGATTCGCTCTGCGCCTCCGAGATCACGGACGAAAGCCGTCGAGCCTTCGTCGGCCAGGTGCAGGCCAACGCCCTCCACCCCCTGGACAGCCATTTCACCCCAAGCGAGGTCATCCCTCTGGGCGTAGAGGCGGCCTTTGCCGCGTCGTTTGCCGAGCGTTTTGGCGCCGGAACCGAGAAGGCTGTGAAAGCCTTCATGGGGGAGATGCTGAACTCGTGCGGTACTGCCGAGGCGAAGAAGTATTGCTTCGTGGACAGCCCCGTAGCCCGGGAGATGGGCACCAAGTACCCCTTTATCCAGGGGGCCATGTCCTCGATCACCGATATCCCGGTGTTTGCCTCCGAGATTGCTGATGCCGGCGGACTGCCCACCATTGCCCTCGGCCTGATGGATGCCCAGGCCCGTGACCGCAGGCTCGAAAGCTTATTGGAAGTCATGGGCGGACGCCCGTATGCGGTGAATGTCGTCTCCCTGGCCGAGAACCTGTTCCGAGAAACGCATCTGGACTGGATAAAGCAACACCGACCCCCTTTTGTCTGGATCGCCGGAGGAGATCTCTCCCCCATAAGAGAATTGCTGCAATGCGGCATTGGCGTCGTG
>JBEKDQ010000510.1:0-1218 GCA_050014275.1 Desulfobaccales bacterium
CCGGCCTGAAGATGGCCAACCTGGCCCAGCCGGTGCGCCTGGCCCTTACCGGCCGCACCGCCAGCCCCGGGCTCTATGAGATCATCAATATCCTGGGAAAGCCGGAGACCCTGCGCCGGATCGGGCAGGCCATCAGCTTTGCTGAAGGCAAGCGATGAAATCTTTCTGGATATTGCCGGCATCCGGCGTATAATCGATCTATCTCCAAGGAGGTTTTGACATATGGCGGAAAGCAATCCTGGTTATCGCCCAAAACAGGCCCTGCTGGTGCTTCTGGTCTTCGCCTGTCTGGCTGTCGCCATCTTCTCCGGCAGCGCCCCGGTGTGCGTCGGCGCCATCCTGGCTGCCTGCGCCCTCTGCTTCTGGGCCTCCACCCTGGAACCGAAAAAGAGCCACGACGAGCACCATCATTGACAGGAATCTTCAGGGGTATTTTTCAACTCGTTCCCAAGTGGTACTTGGGAACGACAATGATTGCCAAGGTTAACTTGGCGGGTAAATCGGCGTTCCCAGGCTCAGTACCCAATTTCATAAATCCATTAACGTATTAATTAACGGCAGGGAGCAAGTGATTAATTCCCCCTCACCCGGTGTCGTCCCCCATTGGGGGAGAGGGGATAAAGAAGGAACTCCTCCAATACGCCCTCTCCCCCCGCCGGCGGAGAGAGGTGCGCGCTGAGGGGACGGCAAGAAACGTTTGGGAATCCATTTTTACGCCAGGCGACGCCTGGCAATGATTATTAATAAAAAAATTATCATCCTATTACAAGACGTTGGCCAAGCAGAGCTTGGTCAAGAAATTTCCGTTCCCAAGCAGGAGCTTGGGAACGAGAAAATATCTGCACTTACTCTTGGGTTTGAACTTTGAACCTTGAACTTTGACTTTTCGCAGCAGAGGAGGGCCGCCATGCGGATCGCCTTGTTAGGTCAGGCTGCTTTCGGCGCCGATGTCTTGAAAGGGTTGCTGGAGCATGGCCATGAGGTGCCGGGGGTCTTTTGCCCGCCGGATCAGGGCGCCAGACCTGACCCCTTGAAGGAGGCGGCCCAGGCCGCCGGGGCGCCAATTTTCCAGCCGGCCCATCTTCGGGACCCTGAGGCTTACGAAGCCATGGTCTCCTTGGGGGCCGACCTGGGGGTGCTGGCCTTTGTCACCGACATCATCCCGCTCCGGGTCTTCAACGCCCCGAAGTTGGGCTCCATCCAATATCACCCCTCTCT
>JBEKDQ010000511.1:0-1205 GCA_050014275.1 Desulfobaccales bacterium
CCCTGGAAAAGCACAAGGACATCGCCCTGGCGGTGTGCATCGGGCCGGTGCCCATGATGAAGTTCTGCTGCAAAATGACCAAGGAGTATGGGGTCAAGACCCTGGTGAGCCTCAACCCCATTATGCTGGACGGCACCGGTATGTGCGGCTGTTGCCGGGTGAGCGTCGGCGGCCAGATGAAGTTCGCCTGTGTGGACGGCCCGGAATTCGATGGCCACGCCACCGATTTCGAAGAGCTGACCCTGCGGCTCCGGGCCTATTGCGCCGAGGAGAAGCTCTCTTATGAGCAGTTCCGGGGCATGCCGACCACCTGCTCTTGCGGTACGCCCGGATCCTTGCCTGAATAGCAAGTCACCAAGGAGAAACGAGAATGACCGAAGAAGTCCAAGCTCCCAAGAAAGAGAAGATTCCCCGGCAGAAGATGCCGGAGCAGGAACCCAAGGTGCGGGCCCGCAACTTCGAGGAAGTGCCTTACGGCTACACCCCGGAGCTGGCCATCAGGGAAGCGCAACGCTGCATCCAGTGCAAAGACCCCCGCTGCAAACAGGGTTGCCCGGTAGAAATCGATATTCCCCAATTCATTGTCAAAATCAGGGAAGGCGAATTTGAGGGCGCCATCCGGAAACTATGGGAAAGGAACTCCCTGCCGGCGGTCTGCGGCCGGGTCTGCCCGCAGGAGGTGCAGTGCGAAGGCATGTGCATCGTGGGCAAGAAGGACGCCCCGGTGGCCATTGGCAACCTGGAGCGCTTCGCCGCCGATTATCAGAGGCTTGAGGGTAAAGACATCCTGCCCCCCAAGGCCGAGCCCACCGGCAAGAAGGTGGCGGTGGTGGGCGCCGGCCCCGCCGGACTCACGGTGGCCGGCGATCTGACCCTCAAAGGCCACGAGGTGACCATCTACGAAGCCCTGCATGCCCCGGGCGGGGTGCTCCTCTATGGCATCCCCGAGTTCCGGCTCCCCAAGGGCATTGTCGCCCAGGAATGCAACTTTCTGGAGCGCCTGGGGGTCAAGATCGAGGTGGACTCGGTCATCGGCGCCAGCGAAACCGTGGATGAGCTCATCGCACAGGGCTTTGACGCCATCTTCCTGGGAGTGGGCGCCGGCCTGCCGGTGTTCCTGAAAATCCCCGGGGAACACTTCATCGGGGTTTATTCGGCCAACGAATACCTGACCCGCTCCAACCTGATGAAGGCTTACGACTTCC
>JBEKDQ010000512.1:0-1203 GCA_050014275.1 Desulfobaccales bacterium
GGTGGCCATGATGGGGGACGGCACCAATGACGCCCCGGCTCTGGCCCAGGCCGACGTGGGCCTGGCCATGAACGCCGGCACCCAGGCGGCCAAGGAAGCGGCTAACATGGTGGATCTGGACAGCGACCCCACCAAGTTGATCGAAGTGGTGGAGATTGGCAAGCAGCTCCTGATCACCCGGGGCTCGCTGACCACCTTCTCCATCGCCAACGACGTGGCGAAATACTTCGCCATTATCCCGGCGCTGTTTGCGGGCACTTTACCGTGGCTGAAGGTGGTCGACATCATGCACTTGCATTCGCCGGTTTCGGCCATCCTGTCGGCGGTGATCTTCAATGCCATTATCATTCCGGCGCTGATCCCGGTGGCGCTTAAAGGAGTCCGTTACCGGGCGTTGGGCGCCGATGCCTTGTTGCGCCGGAACCTGCTGGTTTGGGGATTGGGGGGCGTAGTTCTGCCCTTCATCGGCATCAAACTGATCGACCTATTCATGGTGAATTTGAATTTGGTTAGCTGACGTTGCAGCTACCCAGGGAGACATAAACATGCGGCAACACCTTTCCAAGAGCATTTTGCTGTTGTGCGTCTCGGTGTTCATCTGTTGCGTCATTTACCCGTTGGCCTTATTGGCGGTGGGACAGGTCTTCTTTCCCTTCCAGGCCAACGGCAGCATGGTGGCAGGTCCCGACGGCAAACCGGTGGGCTCGAGGCTCATTGCCCAGCCGTTTACCAAGGACGAATACTTTCAGCCTCGCCCTTCGGCTTGTTCCTACGACGCCTCGGCCTCGGCTTCGTCGAGCCTGGCGGCCTCCAACTATGCGCTCCGTGACCGGGTGGCCCGCACCCTGGGCCCCCTGGTGAACTATCGCGGCGGCCCCAAGAACGGACAGCCGGTGGCGCCGGATGTGGAAAAATGGTTCCAGCAGGATAAGTACCAGGGCAAACCGCACCTGGTGGACCAATGGGCGGACCAGCACAACTCCCTGGCCCAGGCCTGGGTCAAGGCGGACCCGATGAACTCCGCCTACGTGGAGAATTGGGCCAAGACGCATCCCGAGATGGTGGCTCAGTTTATCAAAGACAACCCCGACAACGCGAAGCCCAAGCCCGAAGACCTGGCCATGGTGTTCTTCAAGAGCTTCTCCGAGGCACATCCCGGCACCTTCCCCTCCGCCGTCACCCACAAGGGAGCCGACGGCAAGG
>JBEKDQ010000513.1:0-1193 GCA_050014275.1 Desulfobaccales bacterium
TGAGCACACCTAATTGTCCGGCTCCTTGTGAGACCACGCAGAGAAAACTTCTTCAACCACCGACATTAACCAGCATTTTCAGAGAAAATGACTGATTTTAACCCCCCTTTGTAAAAGGGGGGTAGGGGCAGTAGTGTCCGGCAACAAAATTGCAAGGGGAAGATTACACTATCTCGCAGTTAAACTCTATGCCATTGTAATTTCAGCGATATCAACATATTATATCGATGCAATAAATCCCCTCTCCCCTGCAAGGGGACGACACCGGGTGAGGAGTGGCTTCATTGGCCGTTGCATACCCCCCTCACCCTGCCCTCTCCCCCCCCCAAGGGGGGAGAGGGAAATAGCTTGTAAATCCCATGAATTGATTAGCTAGTGGGCATATCTAGGTTCAAACAAATCCCTACTGCCTGCCTCATAGCAAAAACCTTGCCGGATACTACTGGGGCAGGGGGGATTTAATATACCCTCTTGAATCCCTATAAATCCTCCTTTTTCGAAGGGGGACTTAACCATGCCAAATCCAGCGTTCCAGTCCTGATATTATGTCCAGCTAATTGTGGAACCCAACAATAGGTTGGCCAAGCGGGAGCTTGGGAACCAGACTTGACGGCGCCATAACCTTGCCGGAATTACCGCCCTGGAATTATTGGCGTGGAGGACAATTTTCTTGTTAAAGAAGAAAAGAATTGTTGCGGAAGAAAATTCGGCGCGCCCTTGAAAAAATTTCCCGGCAAAGGACCCGGCAGCCGGCGCTGGAGGCGAGGTCTCGAGTTAACCCTGACTCCCGGCCGCCAGCCGTTCCCGGAAGGTGTCCACGGCCCGGGGGATGAGCCTCCGGATGAACACCACCCGGTCCAGGTGGTTTAGGCGGCTATAGGCCTGATAATCCGGGTGGTCCGTGGAGAGGCGGGGTATCTCCCGGGCAAATTCCGCCTGCCGGCTCCAGGCCTCTTGCACGAGTTGGATAATGGGGCGCTCCCCCCCGGGTACCGCCTCTACCCAGCCCAGGCGGCGCATCAGCTCAAATCTGACCCGATCCACCAAGGTGAAGGCGGTGTCCATAATCTTCAGCTTGACGGCGTATTCCAGGTCATCCAGACGAAAGCGCAGCGACCCGCCCAGGCCCCTGCTCCCCATGATTAGATCGAAAAAGACGTAGAGGTTCTCTTCCCCGGGGCTGGCCAGATACA
>JBEKDQ010000514.1:0-1192 GCA_050014275.1 Desulfobaccales bacterium
TTCCTCGGGGAGCGTGGGCCATTCCCTGAGTTTCGGCCGGGCCGACGCCGCCTGCGTCCTGGCACACAAAGCCTCCCTGGCCGATGCCGCGGCCACCGCCCTGGGCAACCTGGTCCCGGATGCCGGGGCCATTGGCGCCGCCCTGGCATGGGCCGCCTCCGTCCCGGAAATCCTCGGGGCCGTGGTGGTCGTGGGTGACAAACTGGGGGCCTGGGGCCGGGTGGAGCTGGTCCCCCTGGCCGGATAATCAAGTTGAAAAAAGACCTGGTTTATGTTATAATTATACTATCGACAGCGCCGCTGAGGAGGTTGGCATGGATCGATTTTCCGTGTACCAGGTCTGGCAAACCTTGGAAATGGCATGGTCCAGCATGAAGACCGAGGTAAGCGGCCATGTCGTGCTGGCGGTGGCCTTCGTGGTGATCATCCTCCTCTTATGGCTCTTCTTATCGCCGGGGATTAAGAATAAATAGCCGGCCCGCCAGAACTGCGGCGATTTCGGTTCCTGCCCGCTGACCAAAAAAACCAAAAATTGGGCCGGAGCGGGCCGCGGGCGCCTGGGGACCGCGGCTGGGGAAATCTGCCTGTTTGACGCCGGCCTTTTCCTAATCTCCTGCTCACCTTTCTTTCCGGAGTTCTCACCAGACCCTATCAGGCTTCATACCAAGTTGCCGCCGGGTTTTTTGCATAGAGGGGGACCCGTGGGTCCGCCCTTTGGTGGGCGCACACATGGGTGCGCCCCTACAAAAGATTCTTCTACTTTTGACGGCAACCTGGTATTAGAATGACCGGCGAGATTCATGGCAGTTAGCCAACATTCTCATGAATAAGGGAAATACCTCGGTTCTGCGCCCGGGTAAAGCCGGGCGCCAGGATGGGGACTTGCGCCGGCGTCAAAAATAGGTTGAAATATTAGGCAACTCTCAGGAGAGGGAAAGGCATGGCGAAAGATCGTCCTACCGGTGAAAAGATCACCCCGGCCCCCGGGGGGGGGTTGCAGGTTCCCCAGCACCCCATAATTCTGTTTATCGTCGGGGATGGCACCGGCCCCGATATCTGGCAGGCTAGCCGGCCGGTGCTGGACGCCGCAGTGGCCAAGGCCTACGGCCGCCAGCGGCAAATCGTCTGGCAGGAGGTCCTGGCCGGGGAAAAGGCTTTCAAGCAGACCCGCAGCTATTTGCCGGTGGAATCC
>JBEKDQ010000515.1:0-1192 GCA_050014275.1 Desulfobaccales bacterium
GAGCACGAAGTCATAGTCCGCGTCTTTCAGGGCCTGGGCCAGTATGGCCTCCCGAAAGACCCGGCTGTAAACCTGCTCCGCCGCCCGGGCCAGATGGATCTGGGCTGGCGCCACCTCCAGCCCCAGAATATAGGTGGGCAGGGCCACCGCACTGATGCTGGTCCGGGGGACGGTCATCACCTCCGCCATGGAGGCGCTGATGGTGTCCGGGTCTACCCCGATGCCGATGGTGGTATGGCCCTGGGGGTCCAGGTCAACGATCAGGGTTCGGTAACCCTGGTAAGCCAGGCCGGCCCCTAGATTCAGGGCGGTGGTGGTCTTGCCGGTGCCGCCTTTCTGATTGATAACCGCTACTACGTGGGACATAATGGGGCCTTCTCAGCCTTGGACCATTGGTCAGCATGGCCCTGGCGCAAATGATAAAGGAAGGGGAAAGTTGCGTCAAGGAATATCTGGATCAGGAAAGTAGTCCATTTATTAACGGAAGCATGAAAGGGGTTCCATCTTTATCCCCTCTCCCCCAATGGGGGAGAGGCAAGGGTGAGGGGGAATTTAATCTCTTTTCCGCTCCCATTATTATGTGAAAATTTTCTCGCTAATGGCACAGCCCCTGCAAAAGTTCGCTTAATTACCGAATTATTGGGGCATATACAAGATGGTCTCCCCCCCGGAAAGAAGGCGCTTCGGCCGTTTCATCGTCCCGGAAACCTCTCCTTTGCCGCCCCTTGACCTTTCTGTTATCTTAACCCGATGGAACAAGCCATGTTCAGTTACGTGAACCTGATGTCAATGGCGGTGGTCATTCTTTATGGGATGAAAATATTGAAGCCATCAGAGTCGTTACCCATACAGGAATCGCCCCTGAGAAAGCCCTATGCCCGAGCGTGACCACCGGGTAGCCGTAGCTTTGAGCGGCGGGGTGGACAGCGCCGTGGCCGCGGCCTTGCTCAGCCAACAAGGGCAGCGGCCGCGGGCGGTCCACCTGCTCCTAAGCGACGGCGGCCCTCCGGCCGCACATCTGGCGGCCCTGGCACTGATGTTGAATCTTGCCCTCACCAGGGTGGACCTCCGGGAGGAGTTTGCCCGGCAGGTGGTGGACTATTTCGTCAGCGAATACTCCCGGGGCCGCACTCCCAATCCCTGCGTGCAGTGTAACGCGGCCATCAAGTTCGGCCGCCTGTGGCAGCTGCTC
>JBEKDQ010000516.1:0-1183 GCA_050014275.1 Desulfobaccales bacterium
CTTGCGGCTGCTGGTCACCATTGCCCCGCCTATTTGAGCGGGGGAAAAGACAGTTTTCTGTTTCCTGGAAAAGTTCCTGAGTTCCCGCGCCGCCGGGGGCGGCGGCGCTATATTTTCATGATTTTCGCGTGAGCCAAGGGCTCATGAGCGACTGTTTTCTTTTTTCCGTCTCTGCCGAGGGGCCTTTGACTTTGATTCTGCCCTTCACAGAAAACAGATATTAATGGGAGCGGAAAATAGATTAAATTCCCTCTCACCCGGTGTCGTCCCCCATCGGAGGAGAGGGGATAAAGCTGGAACCCCTTTCATGCTCCCGTTAATAAATGGTTTCACAGTCGGCACTTCTGCGGCGTGGGCAGGTGGGGTCATGGCTCCCCGGCCTTAAGGAGTTCCTGGGCCACCAGCGAAAGCAAGCCCAAGACCGCATCCAGGAACCAGAAGCGGTCCAGGTGGGCCGGCAAGGTGAAGGAGACCTGGGCCGGAAACTCTTCATCCGCCTGCCACAGGATCACTGCCACCATCAGCCCGGGGAAGACCCGCAGGGCCAGGGCCGCGTCCCCTGCCGGCCTGGCTTCCGCCCTGAGCTTCTGGCCGGCGGCCAGGAAACCGGCCAGGTCCCGGCCGAACCTGGCTTCCAGGGGAGCGCTGGGAAGGCCGTGATGGCCCCGGAAAAAGGTGGCCCCCCCCGGCAATTCCAGGGGGCTGATGGGGGGCCCCAAGGACGAGGGGACCAGATGCAGCAGGTAGCTGAGGGCCAACAGGCAGGCCCGGAACCCCGGGTCCCCCTCCGGCCTCGGAAGCACCCGGATCTGCCGCCGGGCCGGATCGATCCGCAACTCCCGGTCCAGAAAGGGCAATTCGTACTCCCCCTCCCGGAAAATGACCCCGGTGCGGCCGGTCACCTCCGCCGGGTCCCGCTCCCCCAGATCATTCCAGATCTCCTGGCTCACCTCGGCGCACTTCTCGTAGGCCATCCAGTTCTCCGGACCATTTTATCTGTTTTGTCCATGCATCGGCAGTTTGCTGCGCCACCAGCCATTTTCCACAGCCGGCTGCAAAGGAGAGGGCCATTTTACAGGGACCGGCGATTTTGAGGTTCCGTCTTCCTTCAATATTTTATACTATTTCTGGGACGTTACCAAATATGGAATTCATGACCCTATGAAAAAATTCTTCTATCCAA
>JBEKDQ010000517.1:0-1179 GCA_050014275.1 Desulfobaccales bacterium
GGTTGTTGAACTGATCCGCCAGAAAATATCTTTCCGGGTTTTCCCGGCTCAGGCGGTAGACCTCCTCGATGGAGCCATCGGTTCCCAGGTGGGCCGGGGTGAGGAGGAGCTCGGCCCCCATGGCCTTGAGAATCTTTTTGCGCTCCAGGGAGGCGGATTCGGGCATGGCCAGCAGCAGACGGTAGCCTTTGACGGAGCATACCAGGGCTAGCCCGATGCCGGTGTTGCCGCTGGTGGCCTCCAAGACGGTCTTCTCCGGGGTGAGCTCGCCCGCCGCCTCAGCCGCCTCGATCATGGCCAGGGCTGGTCGGTCTTTGACTGAGCCCCCGGGGTTGAAGTATTCCAGTTTGACGTAGATCTTGACCCGGGGATTGGGATTGAGGCGGTTCAGGCGCACCATGGGGGTGCGGCCGATCAACTCCAGAATATTCGCGGCCCTGCCTTCCATAGATAACATCCCGAAAGTCGGAAGCTACCGTCTAAAAGTCTTCTGTGAATTCGCCCGCTGGCGCGCTGGCGGATTCCAGTTCGCCGGTTAAGAAATTGTTGATCAGGGTGATCAGGGTGGCAATGAAATGGCGCCTGGCCTCCGGGGCCTCTTTCAGGACCTCCAGCAGCCGGTAAGTCAGGGAGAGCACCACCATCCCGGCGTCCGCAGGCGAGACTTGCCGCTGATTGAAGATCTCCAGAATTTCGTTCACCAGAGGCCGAAGGCGCTCGGCCATCTCCTCATCGATTTCCTCCGGCGAAGATTCGATATCGGAAGCAGTCATGGGCGTCCTTGCTAAATTCCTAAGAGTCTAAAAAGATATGGGAAACGTAGCATATTCCCTGGCCGTTTGCAAACGCCGCCAACCGCCGAGAGCTTTGGTGTGAAGCGATTCCCCGGGAGACAGGCAGAGGGGAAGCTGAGGTTGTGTTGTATGTCGAGCTCTGCAAATTGGCGGGCTATACCAGTAGTGTCCGGCAACAAAATTGCAAGGGGAAGATTACACTATCTCGCAGTTAAACCCTATGCCATTGTAATTTCAGCGATATCAACATATTATATCGATGCAATAATCCCCTCTCCCCTGCGAGGGGACGACACCGGGTGAGGGGTGGCTTCATTGGCCGTTACCTACCCCCTCACCCTGCCCTCTCCCCCCTGTTTGGACCGGGGAGATGGGTAACAACCGT
>JBEKDQ010000518.1:0-1168 GCA_050014275.1 Desulfobaccales bacterium
AATTTTTCCCTGAATTTTGGGCACACCACACCCTCAGAACCCCAGACACTTCACTGCTGTGGAGCTTAAGCAGCCCAACCCAGCACCGCCCGGTAATTGTTAGCCAGAGGAAAAGCTGAGGCGACATGCACATACCACCTGCGGGCATGGTAAGAAACCTTGGCCCCTTCCTACCCCCCCTTCCCAAAATACCATTGCCTTCCCCCTTTTCGCCTCTCAGAAAATGCGTGACGCATTTGAGGGGGGTATTCCCACCGGCACAGGTGCCCAGTCGACCAGGGAGAATTTATCATCCTAAAATTTTGGGCCGGCTCTATACCAGGGGGGCCTGCTGCTCTCGCCCCTCGATGAATTTTTGAAAAAATTTACAGGCGGGCCATATTAAGACAGGGGGGGCATGGGACCCATCCCGGGGTTTGCCTTCCAGGGCCGAAAAATCTATAGGGCCTGGCCTGGCAGTCGGGGCACGGGGGAGCGGATCGGGGGCGAAGGAGACTGGCAGGAAGCACCAGGCAGGGACAGGCAAGGAGCACCGGGGTCTCTCTAATGGGAGGCAACCCCGATTTTCCCCCCCACGGACCCGCCAGGATGCCCCAGGATGAATCCCTGGCCCGGACCCCGGCCCTACCTTTCACCTTGAGACGATCGGCTGAAATGGCCCGGATAGCGCCATGATTTTCGGCAAATTTGGGGCATGGCAGAAGGCAGTTTGACCCTGCCGGGTGATTTTGACACCGTGGCGCTCAAAACGGCCCCCCAGGATGCCCTACACGGCCCGATAGAGGGGAAGGCCAGGGTTTACCGTGCGGCCTCAATGCTCATCTGGGCAGGTTTCGGCATTCCCCCGCCAGGGGGCAGGGGCCGCGGTCTTCATTTCCATCACTTGCAGGCAGCCAGAGCACAAATTACAACTTACCCCTTTTTACCTCCATTCAGGCCGACCTTGTGGGGAATAGTGTGGGGAATTGATTTTAAAGCAAAAAGAAAAGGCCCCCTTGGGGGCCTTAACTTATTGATATTATTTGGCGGGCGATGGGCGACTCGAACGCCCGGCCTTTGGTTCCGGAGACCAACGCTCTATCCACCTGAGCTAATCGCCCGCGCCAAAAAATTTTATCAAATGCACCCCCCTTGTCAAGGCAACCCGGAGCGCAGGCTAAAGCCTGCG
>JBEKDQ010000519.1:0-1159 GCA_050014275.1 Desulfobaccales bacterium
CGCGGTATCCCACTGCCGCCGCGCCGACCTGAATCCGGACCGCGAGACCTTGCAAACCTACGGGCGCATCATAGAATGGTGCCACAACCATTATACCGCCATCCCCTTCCGCTTTGGCTATCTGCTGCCGGACGCCTCCCAGGTGGAGCGCCTGTTGTCGGAGCGCCACACCCACTTTGAGGCCCTCCTGGAAGGACTCCGGGGCTGCGTGGAGATGGGGGTCCGCATCTTTCTGCCCTGGGGAACCCCGGGAGGACCAGCCGAGGAAGACCGCGCCGCAAGCGCTGAATCAGGTCTGGCTTACCTGAAGGCGCTCAGGCGGCGCTTTGCCCGGGAAGACCGGGAGGGCCGGGAAGCAGACCGCCTGGCAGAGAAGGTTTGCCTGGCCCTGACTGGCCTTTATCGACGCCATTGCAGAGAATCCCGGGGGCTTCCCCAAGGCCAGTTGCTGTCCTTGTATTTCCTGGTCCCCAGACCGGCGCAGGGCGCCTTTCGGGAGGTCGCCCGTGGCTTAAGCGTTCAAGGCCCGGGTGCGGTTCTGCTCAGCGGCCCCTGGCCCCCTTACAACTTCGTGCTGGCAGCCCCGCCGTTTAAGAGGCCCACTTCAGCTATGGAGGAGCAATGATGCCCGAGGCAAACGGCGCTCCCTGCAAAGACCGCTACCAGAGGCTCTACGCCATGCTGCTGGACGCCATCCCCTCGTCGGTGCTCCTCATCGACCGGGATCTTCGCATAGTTTCCGCCAACCGCAATTTTTTGGAAAGGAGCCGCCGCTCCCTGGCGGATACCATCGGCCAACGCTTGCAAGAGGTCTTCCCCCCGGTGATTCTGGATTACATGGACATCTCCCGGCGCATGCAGCAGGTGTTTTTAGGGGGGGAGCCCACCGGCGGGGAGCGCCTGACCTACCGGGCGCCCGGGATTCCCCTGCGCATCTACTATTACCGCATCCTGCCGTTCACCTGGAAGGCGAAGGTGGAGAATGTCATGCTGCTCATGGAGGACATCACCGAGCAGGTGCGGCTCAGTGAGGAGGTGCGCCGGGTGGAGCGGCACCTGGCCAGCGTGGTGGAGAGCGCCAGCGACATGGTGCTGTCCACCGACATCGAAGGGCGAATCCTCACCTGGAACCCGGCGGCTGAAAAGATCTCCGGATACG
>JBEKDQ010000520.1:0-1150 GCA_050014275.1 Desulfobaccales bacterium
CCAGGGGCAGGGTGCGGCCGTGGATGCCGTTGAAGGTGTTGCACCTGAGGTAATGGGGAAATTTTCCCGACTGACCGATCCCCGAGACCATGAGGAGGCCTTCCGGCTTGATCTCCAATTCCGCCAGTGCCTGCTTGAAGGCCTTGAGCATGCCGAAGTTGCCGCAGCCCGGACACCAGGCCGCAGGGAGGCCTTGATAAAGATTCAGGGGCAGCATCAGGCGTGGCCCTCCAGACCCCGCAGGATATATTCCGGGGTAAAGGGAGCGCCGTCGTACCTGAGGACCAGATGATCGGCAGCGATCCCGGTCTCCTGACGCAGCAGGCGGTCAGCCTGGCCGGTGGCGTTCATTTCCACCATCACCAGCTTGTTGGCGCCTTTTAAGGCCGTGGCCACTGTCATCGCCGGGAATGGCCATAGTTCGCTGAGGTGCACCATGCGGGCCGGGGTGCCGGCCTCATTCAGCCGGGCCACCGCTTCCGTCACCGGTCCCAGGCTGGAGCCCCAGCAGACCAGGGCCAGGGGGGCCGCCGCCGGGCCAGAGGTGGAGATGCCGTTGAGCTCGCGCCCCAGTTTTTTTAATTTGCGCAGGCGCTTGTCGTGCATCTGCACCCGCATCCGCAGGTCTTCGGTGAGGTGGCCGTCCGGGGTGTGCTCGTCGGAGTCAGCCACCACCAGTTCCGAACCGAAACCCGGTAGGCGCCGGGGCGAAACGCCGTCGGCGGTGATGGCGTAGCGCTCGTAGACCGCCGCCGCCGGCCTTAGCTCAAGGGCCCGCTGGATCTCCACCTTCTCGGGAAAATCGCTGGCCTCCTGGGTGAAGTTGACGTCGGCAAGGTATTGATCAGTGAGGAGAAACACCGGCAACTGATAGCGCTCCGCCAGATTGAAGGCCCGGGCCGCCAGGGCAAAGCCCTGGGCCGGACTGCCCGGGGCCAGCACCGCCCGGGGAAAATCCCCCTGCCCGGCATAAAGGACGAAGCTCAGGTCACCCTGCTCGGTGCGGGTGGGCAGCCCGGTGCTGGGGCCGGGGCGCTGGGCCTCCACGATGACCAGAGGCGTCTCGCTGCACCCCGCCAGTCCCACGGTTTCCACCATCAGGGAAAAACCGCCCCCGGAGGAGCCGGTCATGGCCCGGACCCCGGCGAAT
>JBEKDQ010000521.1:0-1150 GCA_050014275.1 Desulfobaccales bacterium
GACTCAGGTATAGAAAGTCCGGATCCGGCACCAGGGTGAAAGGCCGTTCTTTTAAGTTGAAAAATTCCTCGTACATATTTTTAAGTTACTTGAAAAAAGGGAACTTGAATTTTCTCTTGGCGCCCCGCGCCGGTTTTTTATAATCGTAATAGCCCTGGTAATAGCCCAGGTTCTTAGTCTTCTCCGCTTTATTAAGGACGAAACCCAACAGACGAAACTTCTTAAGCAGCTCCTGGCACCGCTCAATCTCTTCTCTGGCGGTCTTCCCAGCTTCAATCACCAGGATGATGCCGTCCATCAGTGGTGCGAAGGCTAAGGCATCCGCGAAAGTCAACACCGGCGGTAGATCAAAAATAACATAGCGGTTGGTATAGAAATGTTTAAGTTCCTGGACCAAATCCCGCATCAGGGGGGAATTCAGCAATTCCGCGGCCTGGCTCACCGGCTGGCCGGCGGGTAAAATAACCAGCTTCGCCAGGCCTTCGGGGTGAATCAGGAGTTCATCGATGGGTACCCCGCTGGTTAAATGATCCGCAAGTCCTGGCTCGTCCGCCAAGCCGAAATATTTGCTTATCGAGGGGAAGCGCAAATCGGCATCCACCAGGAGCACCGTGTAGTTTAGCCCCTGAGAAATGCTAATGGCCAGATTGATGGCGGTCAGGGTCTTTCCTTCCCCCGGCAGGGGGCTGGTAATCATCAAGGTATTGTGACCCTCTTCGGCAGTCCGCTGCAGGATGTGCGTCCGTAATACCTTATACCCTTCAGCCACGGCGGCTTCTGCTTCTCCTCCCCCGGCCAGGAGACGGTGCCGGCGCAAATTCTCAGGGTCCACCGCCACCACGCGGGTGACGGTATAGAAAATATCCTGCGGGGTAAATTCGCGCTCTGTGATCCCCGCCACCTCCGGAGAGGTTGAGGCGTAAGCAGAGTTCGGCAGGCCGGCAAGAGAAACCGGTTTCTCTTTCTTTTTGTGCAGCGCTTTCGCCCTTTCCAGGGCCTTATCAATAAAACTCAAGGTGATTTCCTCAGATGGTAAGTTAACAGGCAGTCACGGCCCGAATCAGGTGTATTTGTTGACCAGGCGCAGAAGCGTGGCAGTCAGCACCCAGAGATCCATGTACAGGAAATGAAACAGGGTCAATCCCAGAAT
>JBEKDQ010000522.1:0-1140 GCA_050014275.1 Desulfobaccales bacterium
GTTGCTGCAACAACTCCCCGCTGGCGGCCAGGGTGCAGATGGTGACCGGCGGGGTCTTGCCCGCGGCTTCCATGGCCCGGCGCACCACTTGCACCAGGCCGAAGCAGCAGGGAACTTCCATATTGACGATGGTGATCTCCCGGACCTCGTTTTCCGCCAGGATCGCGGTCAGCCTGGCCACGCTCGCAGCCTCGTCTTCGAACTTGGGGCAGCCGCAAACCACCGCCTTGCCCTTAAGGAAGCGGGCATGGAAGTCCCCCGCGGCAAAGGGGGCGCAGTCTGCGGCCACCAGGAGATGGGCTCCTTTCAGAAAGGGGGACTTGGGCGCCACCAGCTTGAGCTTCACCGGCCAATGGCCCAGGGCCGAGGCCCCGGCCGGGACCGCGTCCGGCCGCTCAAATTGCTGCAGACGGCTACCCGGGCAGGTGAAGTCCTCCGGCTCAGGCTTTTTTTTAAGCGCCTGGGGAGTTAAGGGCGCCTGGGCCTCATGAGCCGCGGCCGGGGCCGGTCCCTCGAACTCCCCGGCCTCCCGCGCCTCGATGGTCAACGCCCCCAGGGGGCATTCCCCCAGGCAGGCCCCCAGGCCATCGCAGAACTTGTCCGCCAGAAGTACCGCCTTGCCGTCCACGATGTGGATGGCCCCTTCGGCGCAGGACGGGACGCACATGCCGCAGCCGTCACACTTTTCCTGGTCGATGCGAATAATTTGCCGTTTTGCCATATCCTGAATTCCCGGAGTAAAGATATTTAACTGTCGATTTCAGATTTTTTGGAGGCCGCGGGGCCGGCTTCCAGGCCAGCCAGCCGGCCTCGGCTCGTATTTATATATTAAGCAGCATTGGCCTGGGGCGCTATGACTTAAGTCAACCGGCCACAATTTAGAGTTCGCCTGCTTGGAAAAGTTCTTGAGTAGGTGAGATACCCACCCTCTAGTAGCCGGTTCCCGCGCCGCCGGGGGCGGCGGCGCGACCTTTTGATCTCCTAAATTGTCCCGCGCATTGGCATCAAGTTCTCCTTTATGGACTCAAGTTGCCTGGCGCGACGCAGGCTGATTATTATCTTGATATTCCTTTCTCTCCCCAATCCCTATGTTTTATGGCCGGGGAAGGCGGGGGCCTGTGGCCCCCACCATACCCGGCC
>JBEKDQ010000523.1:0-1137 GCA_050014275.1 Desulfobaccales bacterium
TCCAGTTCCGCGGGGGAGATGCTCAGGGGCGGCATCAGGACGATGACGTCCCCCAGTGGCCTCAGGATGGCCCCCAGGCGGCGTGCCGCCAGGATTACCCGATGGCCGGCTCGTTGGGCCGGCGGCCCACCTTGATGAGGCTGGGCACGATGTCCCAGTCCAATACCTCGGCCTCCGGGCTCAAGGTCACCATAAAACTCAGGGCCCGGCGCTCCTGGTGCGGCAGCAGGCTGAGGAGGTCTTCGGAGATCTCCTCCGGCAACATGGGCAGGCGCCGCTCCGGCAGATAGATGGAGGTGGCCCGCACCAATGCTTCCCGGTCCATTGGGGTGTCGGCGAGGACCAGGGCTGAGACGTCGGAGATGTGGATGCCCAGGCGCCAGCCTTCCGGCGACTGCTCCAGGCTGAGGGCGTCGTCGAAATCCCGGGTGCGTTCACCATCGATGGTGATGAGTTCCAGACCGGTCAGATCCTGGCGCCGGGCCGCATAAGGGTCGGCCGGGGCCGGACCCGCCAGCTGCCGGGTCTGCGATAGAGTCTCGGCGGAAAACTCCTGGGGCACTTCCAGGCGGTGGAGGTCCAGGTCTTCATCTTCCTGAAAGACCCCCAGACGCATTAGCAGTCGGAAAGGGGCGTCCCCGGAGCCAACGCGGGCCTTATCCAGATAGGCCTTCCCCTGGGCATAATCCGGGGCCTCGGCCCCGAACACCGCCATCTGGCGCAACAGCGCCACCAGCCGGTCCCGCCAGGGAGGTTGGGCGGTAAGCTCCCGTCCTTCCCACACCGCCTGCAACCAGGCGCCGACCTCCTCGATTTCCTGGCAGCGGGCCAGTTCCCGCTCCTGCTGCTCGTGCAGTTGTGCCACCAGTTCCGGAGGGTTGGGAATGACCTGATCGTCTTTGTGCTTGAAGAGGAACCGGTCTTCCCACAAGCTCCGGCCGGCGGCCGCCACTTCGTCGGCCGAAGCGCGGCCGAACCACAACTCCGCCAGTTCCGCCACGGTGGTGGAGTGGTTCTCCTGGGCCAGCAGCTCCCACAATTCTTGCAGATTGATGGCGCCTTTCAGGGCTTCCCGTTCCCGGGCGGTGTCCTCCAGGCGCTTGAGCAATTCCTGGCGACTCATGCGGTCCAGGGCCA
>JBEKDQ010000524.1:0-1135 GCA_050014275.1 Desulfobaccales bacterium
ACCTGGAGGGAGTTGGGGCGGTCAAGCCGGACCGGCTGGTAATCTCCCCCGGACCCTGCTCTCCCACCGAAGCGGGGATTTCCATGGCGGCCATCCTCCATTTCGCCGGGCGGATTCCCGTCCTGGGAGTGTGCCTGGGACACCAGGCCATGGGCGCGGCCTTCGGGGGCCGGGTCATCCGGGCCCCCCGGCTGATGCACGGCAAGACTTCCCTCATTTACCATGACGGACGGGATCTCTTCCAGGGCGTTCCGTCTCCTTTTGAGGCTACCCGTTACCATTCCCTCATCGTGGAGCGGGAGACCCTGCCCGACTGTCTTGAGGTTTCAGCCCAGACCGCAGTGGGGGAGATCATGGGGATGCGCCACCGGGAATACGCCATCTATGGAGTGCAGTTTCATCCCGAGTCCATCATGACCGCCGAAGGCATCAATCTGCTGCGCAATTTTTTGAAGCGCAGTCGAGGCTGAGGCGGGTTGGATGGGCCGCTAAGGAATTTTGAGGGAACCCCATTTTTTAGAAAAAGTGAGGCTCCCTTAACCCCCTCCTGGAAAGATGCCAGGAGTCGGGGCGATCGGGAAGAATGGCGGAGATTTTTTTTAGTAGCCGCTGGCTTTAACCGGCGCCAAGATGCCGAGGTCAGGCAAAGGGCCTGGCTGGTGGCGTGGTGAGTTTATTAAAGGCCGCGGGCACAGCCCGCCCTATAAGCTGTGTAGGGTGCGCACTGCGCACCATCATGTATAGAAGCAGCAATATAGGTCTAAGTGGCACAGGCCTCCGGCCTGTGTTTCAGCGGCTGGAAACCGACGCCACTTGCAGCGCAGGCTGAGGCCTGCGGCTACCAAAGCAAAAGCTCCTGTAGGGTGCGCACTGCGCACCATCATGTATAGGATGTCAGGCAAAGGTCCTGGCTGGTGGCGCGGTGAGTTTATTAAAGGCGGCGGGCACAGCCCGCCCTATAAGCTGTGTAGGGTGCGCACTGCGCACCATCATGTATAGAAGCAGCAATATAGGTCTAAGTGGCACAGGCCTCCGGCCTGTGTTTTAGCGGCTGGAAACCGGCGCCACTTGCAGCGCAGGCTAAAGCCTGCGGCTACCAAAGCAAAAGCTCCTGTAGGGTGCGCACTGCGCACCA
>JBEKDQ010000525.1:0-1130 GCA_050014275.1 Desulfobaccales bacterium
GGCCGTCGGGAAGTTCCGGGAAGACCTCTATTACCGCCTCAAGGTGGTGACCATCTGGCTGCCGCCCTTAAAGGAGCGCCCCGAAGACCTGACCCTGCTGGCGGAGTATTTCCTGGCCCGGTTCGCCAAGGAGATGGGACTGGACAATCCCGGCATGGACGTGCAGGCCAAGGCCCTGCTCCATAATTACCAATGGCCCGGCAACGTCCGCGAGCTGGCCAACGCCATGCAGAAGGCCCTGATCTTCAGCCGGGGCTACCCCATCCATCCGGAGGACCTCACCCGGGCCATGGGCGGTGAAAGCCCGGCCAGGGGGGTGGAGGGGGACCACCGGGCCGATGAGGTCATCCGCCAGTGGCTGCGGCGATCCCTGGCCTCCGGGGACGGCAAAGACCTGTTCGACACCGTCATGGACCGCTTCGCCCGGTTGGTCATCAGGGAGGCCCTGGACCTCACCGGCGGCAACCGCAGCCGGGCCGCCAGGCTCCTGGGCATTTCCCGACCCACCCTGCTCTCCAAAATCGATAAATACCGTCTGAAGTTCGAGACCTCCATCAGACTGGAAGGGCCTTAACCGGCGTTTTTTTTAAGGGCCTTCCCTTAACCTTAATGCTGTATATTTAAGCACCAAGAGCTGATGTGAAGTGATTTCTTTTGTCATTCTGAGGGAGCCGAGGCGACCGAGGAATCTCTAAATACGAGATGCTTCGCTTCGCTTTGCATGACAAAAAAATGTTGGGTGGGCACTGCCCACCAATTCCTTAGAAAAGAGGCGCTTAAGTGAACCGTATTGCCCTTAACCTGAGTTCACGGTTAATAGTGTCACCAGGCGAGTTTTTTTAACCATTTTTCCCTCTCGTTTGGGGAAAATTATCTAGTTGCCTCGCCTTCTTTTACAAACTGTAAAAAATAACGACAGTCACCCCGGTGGCAGGAAGGGGGAGGGTGCGGCGGGGCTTCGAAAAAAAGATATCATTTTCAATCAGTTGCCCCAGGCGACCTTTGCCCGAGGTTTGGCACGCCCGTTGCTGATCTATGATCCGAGGGGAAGATCCTGCGGTGGCCGGGCATTGCAAAATCTTGATTGCGGATCGCAACCGTCACGTCCGGGAATTTCTGCGCCGGGAGTT
>JBEKDQ010000526.1:0-1125 GCA_050014275.1 Desulfobaccales bacterium
TGAGCGGTGGCCAGGCGCTGCTTGGAGAGCTGCACCCGCTGCAGCGCGCCTTCCAGCACCTCCCGGGTCAGGGGCAACGGCAAAATCTCCCGGACTCCCAACTGCATGGCGCGCATCAGAAAGTCCGCTTCCAATTTCTCGGAACAGGCCAATACCGGGACCTGGGGAAACTTGCGGCACAGGGTCTCGATCCACTGGGGCAGGGTGGTAAGGCCGTTAAGGTAGACCACCACCGAGTCCGGCGGATTCTCCGGGCCCTTCCTCAGGAATGCCTCCACATCGTGGAATTGCTCGGTGGCCTCCACCAGAGGAAGATTATTCAGCAAATCCGAAAGAGGGGCGAAGGAAAGGCCGTCCCCGTAAATAATTGAGATATTTAGTTTATCCGTGTCCATCGTCTTTTGGTCTCTTGGCAACAGACTCAGCGTAGTGAGGCTACCGGAAAACTAAAGATTGACCCGGGAACGCGCCAGCCCTTTGATCATTTCCACATTCTTCTGGTTGGGAGTCGCCCCCTTGGGAGCCTCCTTCTTTTCGCTGTCGGAGCCGAAGAGATTCGAGGTATCCACTCCTCGGGTCGTCTGCTCTGCCAAATCGGTGCGGTTTCTCAAGGCCAGGCGGATCTTGCCCTGATCGCTGGCCAGATTCAGGATCTCCGCCTGTGCCGTGGTCAAAACCAGGGTTACGGTGTTTACCACCGCGGGCTTTTCATCCCGACCCTGCTCCCAGGTCGGGCCGGCGCTCAAAACCACGATATTTTGCAGGATGGTTTTGGAAAAGTGGTCCGTGGAACCGGGCTTGGCCATTTCCATCAGCACATCCACATGATCGCCGGGATGGATGAAGCCGGCCACCCCTGAAACATCATCGACCCGCACCGAGAGAGCCCGCTTCCCCTCAGTCAGCAGACCCGCTAAACCGGCGGCAGCCCCCTCCGGGGCCAGCCTGGTGAGCAAGATGGGCTCTCCGGCGCTCACGGGCGTGTTGATGATGCGGCCCTCCAGTTGGACCGGGGTGACGGCGGCCTTGGGAGGAATCAATTCCTGAGGCCAGGTGGCGCTCTTCACCATCGTCTTGGTGATGATGGCGCCGGGGAAGAGGTCCGCGGCGGCGACCATCACCTGG
>JBEKDQ010000527.1:0-1122 GCA_050014275.1 Desulfobaccales bacterium
TGACCGCCACCTGAATCCAGGCGCTACCGATGACCGGCATACCGCACTCATAAATCTCGTCCCGGGCGGCTCCATAACTCCGGGGGGCAATCAGGTAGGCCAGGATGATGGGGCCCAGGGCGAACAGGGCGGCCCCTATCAGGAAGACCAGGACGAAGGAGAAATCGCTCAAGGCCTGCGGGATTTCCAAGGCCGACTCCTTGTGCTTTTTGGTACAACCTAATGAGACTTTATATCCCAAATGAAAAATCTTAGTCAAGGAGTTTGTGAGGGGGCCTAGCCAAATTTATTCTTAGGGCTGGCTCTGATTCTTAGGGGTGACTCAGATGATTAAATTTTAGGTAGCGACGCGGATTGGAAGTTTTGCACAGGCGCCCTGGCGGTTGCGCTCAGGGTCGGGGCGAACCGCCTGCTATTGTTATGTTTCAGAAATATCTTTAAAAATATCGATATGTTCTGGTAGCCGCAGGGTTTAGTCTGCGCTTATTTTATTAAGGATTTTCGCAAGCTTAAGCTTTGCGACTACATTTTAAGGGCCTAAAGATGAAGGACATTTTTTAATAAAGAAAAATCTGAGACATGATACTAGCGGCTCGCCAGCCAACAGGTGGTGCAGGCGTCCCTGCCTGTGGTGGCGCAGGCGCCCCTGCCTGTGCCCGTGGGCTAAAGCCTGCGACCCGGAGGGGATGCGCCATCCGGCGAATGAGCACCCCCCGCCCTGAGCCTGGCTGGCGATGGAAGTTGGAAGCAAGGGCGCCGGGTAGTCCCGCCTGAGATCGCCAACTTCGTGCGGCTCCTGAACCATATTCCAGGAACTGAGTAAGCTGGGGCGCGGGCGCCGGGACCTGGGGTTTGGGCGGTTTGGAAGGGGGGGGGCGTCCCGCCGCCCAGGGGGGGGGAAATCCCGCCCCTACGGTAACCCTGTCAAATATCAATCATTTTGATTCAAGCCGCGAGTAAATAGCAGGTATCTTAAAGCGACTGATTTTTGTAATATAATTATGGTCCTTCCGGGTTTGTCGTGGGTAGGTAGGTGGTGTATTAAGAGTCCCTGAGGAGGGGATTCAGATGTGGGACACCGACCTTTACCAACGCATTTTGGGTTTGGAAAAACCATGGTTT
>JBEKDQ010000528.1:0-1117 GCA_050014275.1 Desulfobaccales bacterium
CGTCGGCAGGGAAAAGTTCTAACCTCACCAGCAGAGGAAAAGCCGGAGGCGGTTAAAGAAGAAACTTAACATTATTATAAGACTCAAAAGGAATTGCTGGATTGGGTCGAATATCAATGACAGGGAGAAAGGGAGGCGAGACTGATGGCGACCGAGGAAGAAAAAAAAGAATGTGCCCTGTGCGGCTATACCGCTTCCGGCCAATTCACCGGGGATATCTGCCCTAAATGCAACTTGACTTATTACCGGTGTAGCAAGTGCAACTATACGATCAGCGCGAGCAAGCCCCCGGAAGAATGTCCCAGCTGTCACCAGAAATGCGAGTTCCTGAATATCACCTGCTATACGCCGGATTGTGGCGGCCCGGGCCATATTGATCCCCAGTTGTAATGCCGGGCGGCGGTGGGTTCAAGGATTTCAGGGGTCCTGTCCCGGCCCTGGCATTGCCCCACCAAGAATTGTCAAGATGTGCGCCGGCAAACTCATCCCGAGGGGCGGGAGTGAGGTAATAAGAAATTTATCGGTTCTTTGAGGATTGCGATCAAGCCGCCGCCTTTAGCCGCCCGGCCCGAAAACCATTGCAGGCTCATCGTGGTGATTCTCCCCAGCAGCGGCGAGCGCTGCCTGAGCACCGAATTGTTTGGCCAGACCTGGGCCAAAGAGTGGCACAGGCTTCCAGCCTGTGATTGGGTCGCCTGACAAGGCAAAAGTTAAGAGTAAAAAGGCAAAACTTTTACCTTTTACCCTTTTCCTTTTGCCTTAATTGCGGGCGTCCCCGACCGCCATCCCCACCTGCCATGAATCAAGGCCGGCGCCCTACGGAAACAGAGCCGGCAGGCCCTGATCATTGGCGAAGCCCAGAACGTGCCCTCCGAGCAAATCAAAACCAAGGCAGAAGGCTTGGACACCGGCTACCTCACGATCGACCGGATACAGCAGGCCTTACCCAATTGCACAAGGCGGGATGCGCTTCGCTTTCCCGCCCTACGACTCATGGTTGGATAAGGCATCGGGTAGGAGGGGTTCTTGCGAACCCCGTCCTCCCACACCACCGTGCGTACGGTTCCGTACACGGCGGTTCATGAAGTATATTGAAGTTGTCGCAGATGAGAAAGCA
>JBEKDQ010000529.1:0-1116 GCA_050014275.1 Desulfobaccales bacterium
AGGTCTGGCAGACCGCCAACCACTATCAATTGCCCCGCTTGCTCTTTATCAATAAGCTGGACCGGGAACGGGCCGACCTGGCCACGGCAATCAAGAGTATTAAGGATATCCTGGAAGTGCAGGCCGTGCCCCTCCAGCTTCCCATCGGCAAGGAGGCCGGCTTTAAGGGGGTGGTGGACCTCATCAATCTGAAGGCCTACAGCGGGGCTCCGGGTGGTTCACAGGCGGGCGGGCCTATCCCCGATGAGTTGCAGGACGAAGTCGCGGAGCTGCGGGGCAATTTGATGAATTACGCCGCCGAAAGCGACGACGCCTTGATCGAAAAATTCCTGGAAGAAGGGGAACTCACCCCGGAGGAGATTTATCACGGTTTGAAACTGGGGGTCCTCAAGGGGGCCTTCGTCCCGGTGTTGTGCGGCTCGGCGGCCGCCAACCTGGGCTCCAGCCTGCTGTTGGACGCCATTAACCTCTTCCTTCCCGCCCCGGAGGAGAGAGGTGCGATCACGGGCAGCAAACCCGGCGCCGATGCCAGGGTAAATCTTACTCCGGACCCGGACGGCCCCCTGGCGGCCCAGGTCTTCAAGACGGTGGCTGACCCTTACGCCGGCCGCCTCTCCATCTTCCGGATCTACTGTGGCACCATGACGGCCGACTCCACCGTGTTCAACGTGAGCCGGGCTGTCCCGGAAAGATACGGCCAGCTATTCCTGCTGGAAGGCAAGGGCCAGAAGGCGGTGACCAGCCTCGGCCCCGGGGCCTTCGCCGCGGTGGCCAAGCTCAAGGAGACAGTAACCGGCGACACCCTGGCCACCGAAGCAAACCCCATCCTGCTGCCGCCCCTGATGCCTTCCCAGACCATGGTCACCTTTGCGGTGGAGCCCAAGAAGCAGGGGGAGGAGGACAAGGTCTTCTCCTCCTTCTTCAAGTTGATCGAAGAGGATCCCTCCCTATCCCTCAGCCGCAACGCCGAAACCAAGGAGATCCTCCTGTCCGGGGTGGGCGCGGTGCACATCGAGGCCACCGCCGAAAAGCTGAAGCGCAAATTCGGGGTGGAGGTCAACCTCAAGCCGCCCAAGGTCCCCTACCGGGAGACCATCAAGGGCACCGTCAGGGTCC
>JBEKDQ010000530.1:0-1114 GCA_050014275.1 Desulfobaccales bacterium
TGGCAAGGTGCCCCGGTGATCTTACAGAATCCAAGCCAGTCCCCTATTCGTGGTTCCCCGCACAGGTGGGACCGCAAGTAAGTAATCTGGGGTATAAGTGTGAGGTTAATGCGCGACTAACTTGCCATTATCGAAAAAATTAGTTTTTCGCTAGATCTCACTGAATATCTAGAGAATTTCTCTAAAAAAACTCTAAGAACTTGCCCTTCCCGGTCAATACGGCGACATGGTGTATTTCTGTTCGGCCAGGGGCACGTACCATTTGATGAAGTTGTATTCGATGCCGGCGGGGGCGGGCTTAATGCCCCGGAAGCGCCTGGAGATGGCGGGCAGGGCGTCGGGCACGAAGAGGAAGGTGTAGGGCTGGTCCTCCGCCAGGATCTCCTGGAGCTTGAAATAGGCGCGGCGGCGCTTTTCCCGGTCGAAGGTGTGGCGGCCCTCGTCCAGCAGCCGATCCACCTCCGGGTTTTTATAATGCGTGATATTGAGTTCCCCCGGCCTGGTCTTGGAGGAGTGCCAGATGTCATACTGGTCCGGTTCTATGCCGGTGTTCCAGCCCAGGAGAATCGCCTCGAAGTTGCCCTTCTGAATGAATTCCTTGACGAAGGCGGCCCATTCCACGGTACGGATCTTCACCCGGATACCCACCTCCCGGAGGCGCAGCTGAATGATCACCGCGGTGCGCTCCCGGATGTCGTTTCCCTGGTTGGTGAGGATGGTGAACTCAAAGGGCCGGCCGTCCTTGACCAGAATGCCCTCGGGGTTGAGCTGCCAGCCGGCGGCAGATAGCAGGGCCCTGGCCTTCCCGGGATCGTAGGAGAATTTGGGGACATCGGGGTTGTAATACCAGGCGCCGGGCTTGTACGGGCCGTAGGCCTCCTCCCCCAGGCCCATGAGCACCCCGTCGATGATCTCTTTTTTGTTGATGGCGTAAGTCAGGGCCTGGCGCACCCGGCGATCGGCAAACCTCGGGTCCTCCAGATTGTAGCCCAGATAGATGTAGGCAAATTGAGTGTAGCGGTATTTATTGTACATCCGGGCAAACTTGGGATACGTGGTCTGGCGGGTGTACTGCATAGGGTTGAGGCTCATGCGGTCGAGATTGCCCGCCTTC
>JBEKDQ010000531.1:0-1109 GCA_050014275.1 Desulfobaccales bacterium
TAAGAAAGTTGAGTTCCCGGACCCGGGCTTCATAGATCCTGGCGTTGATGATCAGTTGCGCTCCGATCTCTGCCACGGTACTGGCGAAATCCACCTCTTCCAGGGTGAACTCCCGGGGTTCGCCGCTGATCAGGCGAATCACCCCGATGACCTTCCCCTTGAAAATCATGGGGATGGCCGCCATGCTGGCGATCCCTTCGGCTGCGGCCTCCTTGGGATACTGCATGCGGGGATCGTTGGCGGCATCGTAAATGGCCACCGGCCGGCCGCTGAGCGACTCGGTAAGGCTCTTGTCCAGGTCCACCGCCCCTTTTTGCAGGTACTCCTCACTCAGGCCCACCGATGCGGCCAGCTCCAGGGTGTTGGTTTTGGGGTGGACCAGGCGGATGGTCGCCCCCTTGAGGCCCATGGTCTGGGTGAGTTCCCCCACTATGGTTTCCAGCACCTGCTCGACCCCCAGGTGAGAACTCAAGGCCTTCACGATCTCCTGGAAACTGCGTAAATACACTCTTTCTTTAGACGATGCCATGCCCGGCCCTCCTTTGAAATCTCCCTGCCCACGGAAATCTTGGCGAACCCTTCGCAGCCGAGTCTATCTTATCAGATACGGGAGCAGAGGGACAGCTTCTTTCCAGGTTTTCCTCCACCGGCGGCGCCGGCTCAATTAAAAAGATAAGTCTTGATTTCCCGGAGGGCAATATTCAGGGGAAAATAGCTGATGGCAAATAGCAGCCGAAGAACAGCCGGGGCGGCTGTTCCCCATTTAGAGACCTCTGCGAAAATCCAAGGCGGGACAGCCGCCCTCAGCAAGTAAAAAGTTAAAAATAAAAATTACTGAACTTTCAGCCCTTTTCCTTTTTTTGCCTTTTGCCTTTTGCCTTTTGCCTTTTGCCCTGTCGTCCCAGCCCCGGAAAACGGCTCGTCAAATTCCCGGTAATCTCCTTTTCCCTTAGCCGGGAGTTGCAGTATAATGGCGGCATGACAGCCAGACTCAAATTTGAGCCTCTCCATTTCCGGAATCGCCTCACCATCATCAATCCTTACGGGATCATCGGGGTGGTGACCCTGTGGTCCCGGGTGGATTATGTCTGCGAGCGCTTCCGACAGGC
>JBEKDQ010000532.1:0-1106 GCA_050014275.1 Desulfobaccales bacterium
CGGCGCCCATGGCCACCATCTTGTGGATGCTGGCAAGCGACAGCAGGCTCACCTGGCGGCAGCCGCCTTCGGCGTGGGCGTCGCCTTCCAGGCCGTGCTCCGCCAGCAGGCGGGCCGCCGGCACGTTATGTTTTACCACCCCTTTGCGGTCGCTGAGGGAGACGGCGTATATTTTGCCGGTGCGGTTAGAGAGGAGAGATTGATCCATAAGGTACCTACATTTCTCACCGGGGCCGTTGTCGATGTGCAGGATCACTATCATTTGTTCCTAACATCGTCCAATGGCCATTCAATAAGCGTTCTGCCACTGCAATAAATTTCTCTCTAAAAGAAGGGGAAGCAGTCATCCATTTTTTTAACCCCTTTCCGGTCTCCAAGCTGAGATTGGGAACAAGGTAATTAAAGCACAGGCGGGGCGCCTGTGCCACTTTCAAAAATATAAGGGGTTGGGGGAGGGGCAGGGCCTCGGCGTCTGGCTCCCTCCCCAAAGCAATCAGACTTTCCCTACTCCTTCTCCCTTGCGGCCCTGGCCTCGGCGATGACCTTTTCCGCCAGGTGCGGCGGCACCTCCTCGTAGTGGTCGAACTCCACGCTATAGCTGCCCCGGCCGCCGGTTTTGGAGATCAGGTCCGGGGCGTAGAGGAGCACCTCCGCCATGGGTACGTGGGCTGTGATCACCTGCAGCCGGCCCTGGGCCTCCACCCCCAGGACGCGCCCCCGGCGGCCGTTGAGGTCGCCGATGATGTCACCCATATTATCTTCCGGCACGGTCACGCTCATCTTCATGATGGGCTCCAGCAGGGTGGGCTGGGCTTGCTCGCAGCCCTTCTTAAAACCCATGGAGCCGGCGATCTTGAAGGCCATGTCAGAGGAGTCCACTTCGTGGAAGGAGCCGTCATAGAGGGTGACTCGGAAGTCCACCGCCGGAAAGCCGGCCAGGATGCCTTCCTGCTTGGCCTCGGTGATGCCCTTTTCCACCGAGGGAATGTACTGCCTGGGGATGGCGCCTCCCACGATCTTGTCCACGAATTCGAAGCCGGAGCCCCGGGGCAGAGGTTGCAGCTCGATCCAGGTGTCGCCGTATTGGCCCCGGCCCCCGGACTGGC
>JBEKDQ010000533.1:0-1099 GCA_050014275.1 Desulfobaccales bacterium
AATTTTTCCCTGAATTTTGGGCACACCACACCCTCAGAACCCCAGACACTTCACTGCTGTGGAGCTTAAGCAGCCCAACCCAGCACCGCCCGGTAATTGTTAGCCAGAGGAAAAGCTGAGGCGACATACACATACCACCTGCGGGCATGGTAAGAAACCTTGGCCCCTTCCTACCCCCCCTTCCCAAAATACCATTGCCTTCCCCTTTTCGCCTCTCAGAAAATGCGTGACGCATTTGAGGGGGGTATTCCCACCGGCACAGGTGCCCAGTCGACCAGGGAGAATTTATCATCCTAAAATTTTGGGCCGGCTCTATACCAGGGGGGCTGCTGCTCTCCCCCCTCGATGAATTTTTGAAAAAATTTACAGGCGGGCCATATTAAGACAGGGGGGACATGGGACCCATCCCGGGGTTTGCCTTCCAGGGCCGAAAAATCTATAGGGCCTGGCGGTCGGGAAATTGGGGAGAGGATCAGGGGCGAAGGAGCCTGGCAGGGAGCGCCGGGGTCTCTCTAATGGAGGTGACCCCGATTTTCCCCCACGGACCCGCCAGGATGCCCCAGGCTGAAAATCCCTGGCCCGGACCCCGGCCCCTACCTTTCACCTTGAGACGATCGGCTGAAATGGCCCGGATAGCGCCATGATTTTCGGCAAATTTGGGGCATGGCAGAAGGCAGTTTGACCCTGGCGGGTGATTTTGACACCGTGGCGCTCAAAACGGCCCCCCAGGATGCCCTACACGGCCCGATAGAGGGGAAGGCCAGGGTTTACCGTGCGGCCTCAATGCTCATCTGGGCAGCTTTCGGCATTCCCCCGCCAGGGGGCAGGGGCCGCGGTCTTCATTTCCATCACTTGCAGGCAGCCAGAGCACAAATTACAACTTCCCCATTTTTACCTCCATTCAGGCCGACCTTGTGGGGAATAATGTGGAGAATGGATTCTGAGGCCAAAAGAAAAGGCCCTCTTGGGGGCCTTAACTTATTGATATGATTTGGCGGGCGATGGGCGACTCGAACGCCCGGCCTTTGGTTCCGGAGACCAACGCTCTATCCACCTGAGCTAATCGCCCGCGCCAAAAAATTTTATCAAATGCACCCCC
>JBEKDQ010000534.1:0-1097 GCA_050014275.1 Desulfobaccales bacterium
ACCGTACCGTCAAGGTGGAGATTCGGCGTCAAGAACAGAAGCTTTGTGAGGTTTTCCCCTGGCAAAGGGGTCCCCAAAACCATTTTTTGCCCGTGGTGGCCAAGGCTGCTGCATAATCTCGGCTAAAATGGTTTTGGGGATCTCTTTTCCCGAGTATAACTCATCCCATGTAATGGGTCCAAATTTGCCTTTAAAATTCTTGACGCTGGGTCCCTTAACCAGGGGGTCTGCTGCTGTCGCCCCTCGATGGATTTTTAAAAAAATTCCCGCACCGATCATATTGACCAGGGGGGGACGGGACTCCTATGATCGGATTCGGGTTTCAGGGCCGAAAAATCCTCAAGCCAGGATCGGGGGAGTGGCGGGGGCGGAGCACGCAGGGCCGGGGATAACCGTGCTGACGCCGCGGCGGGGTGCTGGAGCAGCACAGGGGCCCGCGGTGGACAGCACCGCGGGCCCAAGCAAGGACCGCACCGGGCACCCTATCCCAATGCCCCTCTCATCTCCGTTTGGGTGGCTCGCTTCCTATCAACCGACCCTCTGAGAAGCCCTGCATTGAACGGAAAGGCCCACCCCTTGCTCAACCCCCCCTTGCTCCTGGGCCAATCGCTTAAAATGCCCCACCTGGACAGGGGAGAACTGAGAAATCGGGGATCTCTGGGGTAGGATTATGACCCGGCCAGGCGAAACGCTGAATGAGGAGCGGCAGGAAGGGTGACCGACGCGCCCCCCTTGTCTATCACCTTCACACTATGGGGAGAGGCAAGGCTGGCCGGGGTAGTTTAGCAGCTTTAGCAACTTTCGCAGTGGGTAATCCTCAAAACTGATTTTGTGGCCGGGTGAAGTTGCCTCCCTCCGTTAATTTTGGCCTTGAAACGGAAACTATGCACACCATGTGCACACAGCATGAAAATAAAAAAGGCAAGTTCAGGATCATCGCCTGTAACTTGCCTTAATTATTATCTAATTGTGGTGGAGCTGAGGGGATTTGAACCCCTGACCCCTTGAATGCCATTCAAGTGCTCTTCCAGCTGAGCTACAGCCCCACGCCCATGGTTTTTCTTAACAAAAGGGGGCGGGCCTGTCAAGGGCCGGAA
>JBEKDQ010000535.1:0-1078 GCA_050014275.1 Desulfobaccales bacterium
GGCCTTTCCCGGCATCTTTCGCGGCGCCCTGGATATCCGGGCCAGTTCCATCAATGATGCCATGAATATTGCGGCGGCACACGCTATCGCACGCCTGGTAGGCGATCAATTGAGTCCCGGTTATATCCTGCCGGCAGCCATGGATTTCCGGGTGCCGCCGGCGGTGGCGGAAGCCGTGGCCCGGGCCGCCATGGAAACCGGTACGGCTCGCATCGACCTGCTGCCGGAAAGGGTGGCCCGCCATACCCGGGAGTTCATTTATGACGAGAGGCTCTCCTTAATCTGATTTGCTGCCGGCGAAAGATCTCTGCAAAAGCCAGCTCAGAAGGGCGCGCCTGACGCGCCTTTTTTGGTGCTCGGAGCCGCACCCTGCCGGTAATCGGGGTCTTGTCAGGTAGCCGGGCGCGAACTAAAGGCAGCGGTCGCTTAATTGACCAGCAGGTTGGGGGGCAGTTGCTTGAATTGGCTGCGGTACCGCAGTTGACTGCTGGCGAACAGGATGGAAAAGATATTGTGGTCATCGCTCCCCGGGCCTTGCGAAAGTTCGGGAGCATTATATTGAAGAGAAAATGCCTGCTCCGCTCCATAATTTCTTCCGGGAGCGCCAGAACTGCGAGGGAATTACCTCCCGGTTGATAAGATCATCCAGATATGAATGGTAAAATTTCCTTAAAATAGGTAAAATCCAGGCCAAAATCGCGTTGCTGTGAAAGAATAAACGGTTTTCAGGACGTAGATCATGGGCATGGGCATCCCGCTGGCTAGGATCAACATCAGGCGACTCCTTATGGGGTTGGGCCTGCTGGTGGTTCTATTGCTGGCGGCGGCCTTTGTGTTGGGTCTGCTGTCCTTGAAGCGCACCGGCGAGATTGTTTCTGAAGATTTTCAGCAACAACAACTGATCCTGGCCAAAACCACCGCCCGCCAGATCGAAGATGGCCTGGAGTTTTTGCGGCGGGAGCTCAAGATCCTCGACTATTCCCCGGCCATTCAATACCTGGAGAAAGTGGCCTGGGCCAACCGCATGCAGGTCAGTTTCAACGACCTCTCCAAATTGGGGGTAACCGCCATTGAGCGG
>JBEKDQ010000536.1:0-1073 GCA_050014275.1 Desulfobaccales bacterium
GGCGGTGGCCTTCGGGGTGCCGGATAGCTATCGGGGCGAGGTCGTCAAGGTGGTCATCGTGCCCCAGGCCGGCGTTGAGCTAAGCGCCCCGGAGCTCCGAGATTTCTGCGGCCAGCAACTGGCCCTTTACAAGGTGCCCAAGTTCATCGAATTCCGCCCCGGACTGCCCAAGAGCCAGGTGGGCAAAATCCTGCGCCGGCTGCTCCGGGAAGAGGCCGCGGCCGGGGACCAGGCGGCCCTGGGGGAGGATTAACCCCTGGCAATTTGATGAAATTTCTCAAAAAGAAGTTTATACTCAAAAAAGTACAGAGGCCATGTCTTTCAAACGCACCCTCCGCTACCATTGGCTCAAGTTTCTCCGCCTCCAGGACGAACCTTGGAAGCTCTCCTGGGGTATGGCCTTGGGAGTCTTTGTGGGCGTCACCCCCACGGTGCCCTTCCATATGCTGTCCGTGCTCTTTCTGGCCCCTCTCCTGGGAATCTCGCCGGTCGCCGCCTTTCTGGGCCTCCAGATCTGCAACCCGCTGACCATTCCGCTCATCTATCTGACAGCTTATAAGGTGGGAAATCTATTGTTGCACGGCGGGGCGCCCCTGGGGTTGCCCGATTGCTACTGCTTCTCCGATCTGCTGCATCTGCTCTGGCGAGGGGGCCTGGCCCTGCAAGTGGGGGGCCTGCTGATCGCCATCCCCCCAACCATCGCCTCCTATTTCCTGAGCGTCTGGCTTATCAAGCGATATCGCCTCTTCAAGGAGCGCAGGGCCGCCGGTGTCCTCAACCTCTCCCAAAGTCCTCCTGCAGCGTCTGGGCCTGAGGCCTAAGAAGACTCTGGGGCAGCACTTCCTGGTGCACTCCCACCAGGCCCGGCGCATCGTGGAGGCCCTGGGGCTGAGGGGCGATGAGACCGTGGTGGAGATCGGCGCCGGCCTGGGGGCCTTAACGGTCTTCCTGGCGCCGCAAGTACGGCGGCTGGTGGCCCTGGAACGGGATCCGGCCCTGGTCCGGTTTTTGCGGGAAGAAGTCTTCCCCGAAACCCCAGGGGTGGAAGTGCGCTGCCAGGACGTCCTCCGCTT
>JBEKDQ010000537.1:0-1070 GCA_050014275.1 Desulfobaccales bacterium
ACGCGGTCGCGGAAACGAACGCTTTCCGGGTCCATAGCGGGTCTTCCGAATTTTGTTGTCCTGGGGCCCAGGCAAAAGACCAGGGCCTTTCAATTCTTCTAAGGCTCCCCCTTTTACCTGTCAAGCCAGTTCGCATGGTTCTTCCGGGGGGAGAACTCCGGGCGGCTTTTTTTTAAGCGATGGCCGCCCTGCCAGCAAAAAGTGCCGAGGGCGGCCCCTGACCAAAAATCGGTCAAGAGTTTCCGGCGGCGTTCCAGCAGCGTGACCGTGAAGAAGAACGTGCCGCCGGGAACAAAGGCGCGGATATATTGGGGCATAAGTCAGGCCTTACCCAATTGCCGATTTCTGAAGGCGGGATGCGCTTCGCTTTCCCGCCCTACGGCAAAAAATATGGACCAGACAGAAAAAAACCAAAAAACCCAAAAACCCACATTTGGAGGTTCCCAGAGGCCCCACTTCCTTTATTAAGGGGAGCGGATAAAGATATTAAATTCCCCTTCACCCTGGCCAAAAATGTGTTACCTAATTCCCCGAACGTTTGTTACCCATCTCCCCGCTCCCACGCGGGGGAGAGGGGATTAATGGCGGCCATTTGTTGGCGGCCACAGGCCGCCCTAGCCGTTTTCCGTTTCCCGTCTCTGCTAGGGGGCCTTTGACTTTAAATTTGCCTTTCACGAAAACGGAAATAGCGGCCACAGGCCGCCCTAGATGGGCCAGGATTTGGTGGGCAGTGCCCACCCTACACGGGCGACCCAATCACAGGCTGGAAGCCTGTGCCACTGTCGTCCCTACCCCTGGCGGCCTTGATCATCTTCCAGGGCGGCACGCTCCTGGGATTGGGAGGTGAGAGATGAGTTGGACGGATCTACTATTGGCTGGAGGGATTGCCGGCGGCGCCATCTACCTCCTGTATCGCTCCATCTGGAAAAAAGGGGGCCATTGCTCCGGGTGCGACTCGGGATATGTTCAGGGAAGGGCGAGGCCGGCCCTGGTCGGTGTTAAGCTTCCTCCCCCGGAAGCTAAAACTTGACGGACCAGGCACCAAGACGATATGAGGTCATTTCCTGTCA
>JBEKDQ010000538.1:0-1069 GCA_050014275.1 Desulfobaccales bacterium
TCCTGGCCGCGGTGCTGTTGCACCGGGTGGACCCGGCCCGGGCCCGGGATTATCTGGCGGAGTTGGAGACGGAGCCGGAACTGGTGGCGGCCATCCTGGAACTGATCAGCGGCCTTGGCCCGGACCGGGACCTGAACCGGCAACTCTACCAGGACGCCCTGAACCTTCTTAGCCCCGGCCCCGGCACTCCTTTTAACACCCGCACCGCCCGGCGCCTGGCCCAGGAGGGCAAAGAGTAGGGAGCGCGTATTGGGGGAGGGACCATGGCCGCGAGCCCTTTTCAAAAAAAACTCTCCCCAAACCCTCCCCCCAATCCCCCTGATTTTTCGTCTGGGAAGTAGATCCGTTTGGCCCGTTTTCCCCAAAGCCTTTCACGGGTTGGGAGGGGGGTTTGGGGGGAGGGCAAGGCGGACCTCTCAGTAGAGGTGCGCACCGCGCCCTAATTTGATTTCCTGCGCGTAAGACGCGTCCTGTGGTCTTGTAGGGGCGCACCCATGTGTACGCTCCTTATGAAATGGTGGGCAGTGCCCATCCTACGCGGGCGACCCAGCGGATCGCCCCTACATCTTTCCCTAATGGCGCGCCAGACGCGCCCTACGCCTGGCTGGCCCTGGCCTCCCCCCAGCTAAATTATTTCACCCTGAGAGGGGCCAGGGCCTCAACCAGGTTTAGCCTATTATAGGGTGGCTTGTGGCCGCCACCCACTGGGCTACCCGTTGGGTCGCCCTAACGATGGCGGCGGGCCTATCCCGCCCTATAAACTGACCGCTGGGGCCGCCCCCCCCTCAATAATGTATAATCTTCTTCATGGAATCAACTCCGCTGCCGCCGCCGCAGGCGGTGGGCCGCATCCTCCTCTGGCATCAGGGGGCCTTGGGAGATTTGCTGCTGGCCGGCCCGGCCCTCCTGGCCGTCAGGAGGCGTTATCCCCGGGCGCGGCTCACCGGCCTGGGCCAGCCGCAGCCCTGGGGCCTGTTGTCCCACACCTTGTCCCTGGAGGCGGTTTGGGACAGCGGCGAGTCCGGGTGGGCGCCGCTCTTTGCCGACGCCCCCTTGCCGCCGGAGCTGC
>JBEKDQ010000539.1:0-1064 GCA_050014275.1 Desulfobaccales bacterium
GTGAGTTACGCCCAGTTAAAGCGGGGCACCCTCACCCTGGGCGGCCAGGAAGTGCCCACCGTGCCTCTCTCCAGCCTGGTGCGGGCCCGGGAGATCGCCCTGCTTCTGAAAGAATGGATCAGCACCAGCCAATTCCTGCTAGGCGAACCGGTGGAGCTGCTGCCTGGAAGTGAGGCAATCCACCGCCTCCGCACCGCCGGCCGGGATAGTTGAGGGGTGGTTTGCCGGTGGCACCCGGCTTGACGGCCGCGGTTTTTAATCCCGGGGCCCGGAGAAGCGCGGCGGGTCCGCGGTAATTCCCGGACATGCAAAAACCCGGATCGAGGGAGCAGTGTCCGGCAACAAAATTGCATGGAGAAGATTACACTATCTCGCAGTTAAACTCTAGACCATGGTAATTTCAGCGATATCAACATATTATACCGATGCAACTAAATCCCCTCTCCCCTGCGAGGGGACGACACCGGGTGAGTGGTGGCTTCAGCGGCCGTTGCCTACCCCCTCACCCTGCCCTCGCCCCCCAAGGGGGGAGAGGGAAATAGCTTGTAATTTCCATGAATTGATTCGATAGTTAATGCATGGTGGGCACTGCCCACCAATTCCTTAAAAATCTATACCTGTTTTCCGTAGGGGCGGACCCAGATGTCCGCCCAGTAGGGCGGGTTTTAAACCCGCCCCTACTGACCACCATTTCGTGGGGGGCGCAGACATGGGTGCGCCCCTACAAGACAGTCCATACCCCCCTCACCCAGCCCTCTCCCCGGTCTATACACCCCCAAGGGGGGAGAGGGAAATAGCTTGTAATTTCCATGGATTGATTAGCTGGTGGGCATGCCTGAGTTCAAAAAAATCTCTGGTTTTGGTGGGCAGTGCCCACCCTGCATGCCTCACAGCAAAAATCTTGCCGGACACTACTGGGCTCGAGGGAGCTATTTCGTCTTCTGTTGTTGCAGTCTGGCCCAGGGGTCCTTCAGGGTCACGGTGCGGTTGAACACCAGGGCCCCGGGGGCGGAGTCCTTGAGGTCGGCGCAAAAGTAGCCCTGGCGCTCAAACTGATAGAAGCT
>JBEKDQ010000540.1:0-1060 GCA_050014275.1 Desulfobaccales bacterium
CGAGGCCTGCTGCCGCTTACCCAAAAAACCACAAACCTTTCCGGCCGGGTGATCATCATCCAGGGAGAGCAAGACCGAATCGTTCCCCCGGCCCAGGGGCGGGATCTGCAGGAACGCCTGCCGGGGTCGGAACTCCATCTGCTGGCGGCCGCGGGGCATATTCCCTTCCTCACCCAGACCACCGCGGTCAACGGCATCTTGAGGGGATTGCTCAGTGTAGCTGGTCCATGAACTGGACGAGACTTTCTCCTGCTTCGAAAAATTTTTGGGACTGCACAGGCTGGAAGCCTGTGCCACCGAAAGCGGAAACCGGAAACCACCTAAATGGACGGTAAGCAAGGCATTCGGCGGAACTTTGCCCGGCGGGCGGGGTCTTATGACCGTCATGCCGGAGTGCAGCGCCACATGGCCTGGAGATTGCTATCCCTTCTGGAGGGCCTGCTGCCCCGTACCGGACGAATTATGGAGATTGGCTGCGGCACCGGCCATTTTACCCAACTCCTCAAGCAAGTCAGCAACGGGGCCTCCCTGGTGGCCCTGGACCTGGATGCGGCCCTGGTCGCCGCAGCCCGCCGCCGCCTGGGAGCGGCCCCCGGGGTAGCGTGGCTGGTGGCGGACGGCGAAACCTTGAGCCGGGGCCGCTTCGATGCCATCGTGGCCAATGCCGCCTTCCAGTGGCTTACCCGCCCGGCAGAGGCCCTAACGGCTTACTTCCGCCTCCTCAACCCCGGGGGGGCGCTGGCCTTCTCCACTCTCGGGCCCGGGACCTTCCGGGAGTTGGCGGATTCCCTGGGGCGGGCCGCAGCTGCGGTGCAGCTTAACAGCCAGCCGCCCATCACCGCCCAAGGTTTCCTGGATGAGGCAGGCTGGTCCCGGATATTGGCCGCAGCCGGTTTTCTGCAGATTAAGCTGGTCCGGGAATGGGTCACCGCTATCTACCCCTCGGTGCCGGAATTTCTCAAGGCCCTCCAGGCCATGGGGGCCACCAATCCCCAGCCCCGGCCGTTCTCCCCTCGCTTGTTCAGGGCCCTGTTACAGGCCTACCGGGACGGTTATGGGC
>JBEKDQ010000541.1:0-1052 GCA_050014275.1 Desulfobaccales bacterium
CTTGGGAGTGCTGATTTCGGATCACAACGTCCGGGAGGCCCTGGGGGTCTGCGACCGGGCCTATATCCTCAACGAAGGGGTGGTCCTGGAGGAAGGGACGCCTTCGATGCTGGTGAACAGCGAATTGGCCAAAAGAATTTACTTGGGAGAAACCTTTACGTTATAATTTAAAAGTAAATCGCATCTCATCGCCACCCGAAGATTGATCGATGCCCTTAGAGCTTCGCCAAAATCTCAAGCTGACTCAGTCGCTGATCATGACCCAAAAGCTGCAGCAAGCCATCAAGCTGCTGCAGCTCTCCCGTCTGGAACTGGAGGGGGAAATCCAGCAAGTCCTGGAAAGCAATCCGGTCCTGGAAGACTCCGAAATCCAGGTTCAAGAGAAGCCCGAGGGGGACCTTTCGCCGGAGGCTCCGGGTTTTTCCGGGGAAAGTGAGCCGTCCCAGGAAGGGGCCGGCGAAAACGGAGAAGCCAAGTCATCTCAGGAGGAATGGGACTGGCAAGGCTTCTTGCAAGACCGGCTCATGCCGCCGCCCATGGGCGAATACGAAGAGCGGGAGGCCCTGCCCTTCGAGAGCCTCAATCCCCAGAAAACCACCCTGAAATCCCACCTCATGTGGCAGTTGCACATGGCCGAGCTGGACCGGGAAGGCGAGACCATCGGCGCCCTGATCATTGGCAACCTGGATAAGGACGGCTACCTGCGGGCCGAAGTTGCGGAGGTCGCCGGGGAGTTGGGGGTCGAACCGGCCCGGGTGGAAGAGGTCCTGGCAGTGGTCCAGGGCTTCGATCCGCCAGGAGTGGCGGCCCGGGATCTGAAAGAGTGCCTGCAACTTCAGGTCCGGGTACTGGGGACCCCGGATCCCCTGGTGCTGGCCGTTATCGACGGCCATCTGAGCAATCTGGCCAATAAAAATTACCAGGCCATCGCCCGGGAGCTGAAAGTCTCCCTGGAAAAGGTAGTCCGGGCCAGCGAAGTCATCATGCAGTTGGAACCCAAACCCGGCCGGGGCTTCGACAGCGAGGATGTCGACTACATCAACCCCGACGTC
>JBEKDQ010000542.1:0-1051 GCA_050014275.1 Desulfobaccales bacterium
AGATTCTGCCCATTGTCAAGGAGTCGCTTAAGCTGCTGCGGGCCTCCCTGCCCGCCACTATTGAGATTCGCCAAAATCTGGACCCTCAGTGCGGCCTGGTGGTGGCCGATCCGGTACAGGTCAGCCAAATCTTGATAAATCTCAGCAGCAACGCCTTTGAAGCCATGCGGGAAACGGGCGGAGTTCTGCAAATCAACCTGGAGCCGGTGCGCCTGGAGGCCGGTCCGGCCGAACCCGGCGTTGAGCTGAAATCCGGGCCGTACCTTAGACTCACCGTGAAGGACAGCGGTCGCGGCATGGATCAAAGGACCCTGAAGCGCATTTTCGATCCCTTGTTAACCACCAGGTTATTGGATGATGACACCGACTTAGGCCTGTCCGCAGTCCACGGCATTGTCCAGAGCATGGGCGGCGCCATCGGGGTTTCCAGTGAGCCGGGGAAAGGCAGCGCCTTCCGGGTCTATCTCCCCAGCCATCAGGGCCCCTCAGCCCCAGAAGTCCCCATTACCGGGTCCATCCCCCGGGGCACGGAGCATATCCTCCTGGTGGATGACGAAGTCGCCATCGTCCAGATCGGCAAGGAGTTTCTGCAAGGCCTGGGGTACCGGGTCACCGGCTTTACCAGCGGCCCCGAGGCCTTGGAAGAGTTCCAGGCTCATCCGCAGGCCTTTGACCTGCTGATTACCGATTTGACCATGCCGGCGATGACCGGGTTCGACCTGGCTGAGGCCGCCCTTAAGCTTCGCCCGGACCTCCTGGTTCTTCTTACCACCGGATACAGCGAGGCGGATATTAACGCCAAGGTCCAGAAGATCGGAAACCTGCAGTGCCTGGTGAAACCTCTGGGCTTGACCCATCTGGGTTGGACCGTGCGGTGGCAATTGGATAGAAAGGCTTAGACCGGGACGGTAAGACTGCCAGACACTAGTACTACTACGTTAAGTTAAGAATCATCCATTATGGTTGGACGCCAACAACAAGGGCAGAAGCCAAGCTTCATTATGAGCATGCGTTGGAGTTCCCTTTTGGCGCGTGGGAGGGTCCACCCAGT
>JBEKDQ010000543.1:0-1048 GCA_050014275.1 Desulfobaccales bacterium
TCATCCCGCAGGGCCCGCAGTTCCGGATGGCTGCTGACAAAATATTCGAAGATGTTGGGCACCTCCCAGACGACCCGCAGCCCCATCTCCAGTTTGCCGGCCAGCCGGTGCAAATGTTTCAACAGGAGCACCTGGTGGCGGGCTAACATGTTGCGGATGGCCCGGTCGCCGTCGGCGATGACGCCGAAAGAGATGGGCAGCATGGCTCCGGCCTCCTGGAGGCGTTTGAGCACTAGCTGGTGGGCGGCCAGGTTGGCGCGCTCCGGGCGAATCCTCTGAGGGGGGATATCGCTGACCACCGCGGCCACCGGCCCGTGGACCAGGGGGTAAACCAGGCCGCCGTTGATCCCCCAGGGCCCGTAATCCCTGGCTGCCGCGGCGGTTACCACCGCATACAGATATCGGCCCCGCAGACCTCCATCTTGGGGGTTGGCTTCCTGGGGCTGGTGGTTGCGAATCTTCCGGGCCGTGGCGGACTCGGCTTTCATGGACGAGCTCCTCTTCGGGGTCGGCGGCCGGGTTAGACCCTGGCCTCCGGTCGGCGGTTATCTGCCGGGGGACCCGGGATTGCCGATTTTACGCATTTGATGTAGCCTTCCACCGTCTTGATCAGCAGGAGATGGTGGCAGACGTAACATTTGATCTCCCCTTCATAATCCTCGTAGGCCTCGTCGATGTCGAAGTTGAAGCCGCACTCCAGACAATTGATCTTCATGTTCGCTTCTCCTTTTTGCTGACGATTCAAATGATCCCCTGCCCTTTGCAGTGATTGCAATAGAACACTCCGGTTTTCCCGGTCCCCCGGCAGCGGGGGCAGGGACCGGCCCTGGGACGCACCGACACCACTCCCACCCCGTTGCAGGCCAGACAGCGCAGGTCGCCGCGGGCGCAGCCGTTGCCACCACATTCGAGGCAGGTGACCACCGGCGGTTTCACCTTTACCCGCCCAGCGGCGGCGCACACCGGGCAGCGGCCAGGCTCCCCGTATTTGGGGTCAAAACCGGTCCCCCGGCAGTGGCCGCAGGTGACCGTTTCCAAAAATATCAGT
>JBEKDQ010000544.1:0-1048 GCA_050014275.1 Desulfobaccales bacterium
GAATCCTTCCACCCAAAGATGGATGATCCAGAAACGCCAGTTATCGATGACTGCGAAGTTGGTCTGGGGGCCGTAGAAGAGCGCGGGCAGGTAAAAGACAGGAATGGCCACGGCGGCGTAAAGAAAGAGTGCGGATAGCTCACGCTTGCCAGGACTCTTCATGGCGGGTTTCAAGGCCCGGAACATCAGAAAAATCCAGAAGACAAGGCCTGCCGCCAGCAGGAGCTGCCAGAACCGCCCGAGATCCAGGTATTCGGAACCCTGATGCCCGAACCAGAACCAGAGGCGCCCGAGCTTGTCGTTGATGCCGAGGTACTCTCCGAAAAGGCTGCCAAAAACGACTACCGCGAGTGCGCCAAGAAGCGCGTAGACGCCAACCTTCTGGCCATTGGGCTCCTGGCCGCCCACCCAGGGCGCCAGGAAAAGGCCGCCCCCTACCCAGGCCGTTGCGATCCAGAAGATGGCGAGTTGGAGGTGCCAGGTGCGCGCCAGAGTGTAGGGCAGGAACCGAGCGATGTCGAAGCCGTAAAAACCTCCCGGCTCCACGCGGTAATGGGCAATCACGCCTCCCAGGAACGATTGCGCCAGGAAGAGGAGCGCCACCACGGCAAAGAACCACCCGGTGGCCCATTGGCTGGGCGTCAGTTTCAGCGGCGTGGGAGCGGAGTGCGTGGTGTGGGCAGTGTCGCCCTCACCCTTCCAGCCCAGGTAGTCAAACTTGCCGACCGCAAAGAGGATCAGGCCCAGGCCTCCCAAGAGGGTGATAAGACTCATGGCACTCCAGACATAAGCCTCGACGGAGGGCTGGTTGCCCACCAGGGGATCATAAGGCCAATTGTTCGTGTAGGAATAGTCCTTGCCCGGCCGGTTCGCCGACGCCGCCCAGGCGGCCCACGCGAAAAAGGCGGTCAGCGCTTTGAGCTCCGTGGGGTCCTTGATATAGCTGGCAGGCAGTCCAGGGGCTCCGCCCTTCTTGGTGAAGTAATCGCTCCATTCGGACGTCTGGCTGCCAAAGGCCGCTACCTCCCCGGGTGTAAAGAGGAGCGTC
>JBEKDQ010000545.1:0-1046 GCA_050014275.1 Desulfobaccales bacterium
GGCAAATACCAAAATGGTGATGAAGCCCAGGAGGCGGCGGCGTCCGTCCAGGGGCAACCAATAGTGGTGCGGCAGGGGATGGCGCCATCCCAGGAAGCTGAGCAGCACGGCCCATACCAGCCAACCATACCAGAAAATTAGCCCGCACGCCAGCAATAGCCCAAGAAAGCCCAAGGAAATTTGGCGATGGTATTCCGGGAACAGGGCGTAGCTGACATGGCCGCCGTCCAGTTGGCCCACCGGGATCAGGTTTAAGGAGGTGACCAACATGCCGATCCAACCGGCAAAGGCCACCGGATGTAAGATGACCTGCGCCTCCGGCGGCAAGGGGCCGAAGGCCAGCCAGCTCAGGAACTGATATAGCAGGGGCTCCCCCAGGGCCAACATTTCGTGGCCGCTTTGCATCACCGTGATGCTGGAGAGTTTTAGGCCCACCAGGGTCACCGGGATGGAGACCGCCACTCCGACCAACGGTCCGGCGCAACCCACGTCCAACAAGGTCCGCTTGTCCTGAATGGGGGAACGGATGCGGATGAAGGCCCCAAAAGTGCCGATGAAGAATGGGATGGGCGGAGCCGGGATGAAGTAGGGTAGGGTCACCGCTAGCTTGTGGCGCCGGGACACCAGATAGTGTCCCATTTCGTGGGTCCCCAGGATCAACAGCAGGGTGAAGGAAAACGGCACGCCCCGGTAAAGGAGCCCGGGGTCGGTGAAGGGGTCTACCCCTTGCTGAATGGCCCCGGCGATGATGGTCGTAACTACGGTGGCCAAAAACAGTCCCAGGGGCAGGGCCAGCCGCCGCCGGCTTGGCGGCCAATCCGTCAAGGGGCTTGCCGGGCCGGGCCCTCCTTCCTTCGCTTCCGGCGCCTTGGGTGGCCAGGGACTGGCGTCCGGGGTCATTTCAGCCCCACCACTTGTCTTAAGGCTGCCATCTCCGGCGGCGTCAGCAAGCGATAGCTTGCCCGGGCCAGCCGTCCCAGGCGCAAAGGGCCGAAGGCGATACGCTTCAGCTTCAACACCGGATGCCCGACTTTTTCCATGAGGCG
>JBEKDQ010000546.1:0-1046 GCA_050014275.1 Desulfobaccales bacterium
CGCCTCGCCTGGTCTTTCTTGGCAGGACCCAAGTAGATCCATGCACCCATCCCCTGGAGCCGCACTCCGAACCTTCGTCTTCTGCATCTGCCCCTGACAAATCCCGAACCCGCGAGATCGCCCAGACCCTGGCGGATTTGCATGCCTCAGGGATCGAAGCCACCTACCTGGCCTGCGATGTAACCGACCCCGAGGCCGTTCGTGTTGCGCTGGGCAAGGTGACCGACCGCTATGGCCGGATCGACGGCATCATTCACGGCGCCGGCGTGCTCCGGGATGCTTTCCTCGACCAAATGACCCCCGAGGATTTTTCTCTCGTAACGGACGTTAAATTCCTGGGAGCTTGGAACCTATTCTCGGCGGCAGAGGGGGCGGGCTTGAGGTTCTTCGTGGGCCTCTCCTCGGTGGCGGCCATCCAGGGGAATCCCGGCCAGACCAACTACGCCGCCGCTAACCGCATGATGTCGGCGCTACTCCGATACCTCCGCCGCAAGAACGGCGCCATCCACCTCAAGGCGTTGATGCTGCCCCCTGTCGAGGGAACGGGCATGGCCGAGGACCCGGAGGTCCGGGACTTGCTCAGACGCAGAGGCGTGGCCTACGTCCATGTCCAAGAACTTGCCGGCCTGTTCTGCCGGGAACTCTTCGTCGCCCCGGCCGACGACGATTGGGTCATGTTCATCAGGACCCTGCCCTCCCTGAAGACGGCGCCAATCGATGATATCAGCCATCCTGCGGTCAGCGGACAACTGGATGGCGGCCCTGTGGCCTTCAGCCCTCGGGACTTCCCCATGATCGATAGCCTCTCTTGCCTGGACCTCCGCAAGGAACACTTGGACGCCTCCAGATCCATCTCCAGGCAGAACGATCTGTGGATCGCGGATCACCGGCCACTCAAGTCGCTCGCCCATCCTCTGGTCTCCGCCTCCATAATGCTCGAGACCTTCATGGAATCCGCCCGCATCCTCTATCCCCACCTCCAGGTGCGGGGCGTGCGCCAGATGCGTTTCATAGACATGATCTCCTGTCCTCCTGAGGTTCCCCGG
>JBEKDQ010000547.1:0-1030 GCA_050014275.1 Desulfobaccales bacterium
CCACCTCATTTTGCCCCTGGACCTGAGCCTGGAGGCCAGCCACGATGAAGTCAAGAAACTGGAGAAAATCTTGAGCGATCACTTTGAGGGGCGGGCGGATATCCTGATCCATGCCGATCCCTGCACCCTCCCGGAGTGCCCCATCTGCGGTTACGCTCCCTGTGAACATCGCCAGGAAGCCCAAAAGATGCAGCGCCTCTGGACCAGGGAGAACCTGACCTGCAGCGACCCGCCGGGCGAGAGACCTTGAAGCCCGGACGACCTATGATAAAATGGATCCGGATCGAGCGCGCGGTGGCTTAATTCGCGGCTCCTGCCGCAACCCCTAACAAAAAAAACAAAAAAACCAAAATCTCCCGGCCCATCCATTTCCAGGAGGAGCGTTTTAAGGAAGATGCTCAAAATCCTGGCCGTTTTCCTGGTAGTCCTGGCCCTTGCCGCCGGCCCGGCCATGGCCGCCGAGCCCAAGCCCCAGACCGTCTGCCCGGTGTTGGGCGGCAATATCGATAAAAAAGTCTTTATCGATTACCAGGGGAAGCGCATCTACTTCTGCTGCTCCGGTTGTGACGCGGAATTCAGGAAGGACCCGGAAAAATACCTGAAAAAGATCGAGGCCCAGGGGATTACCCTGGAAAAGTGCCCTGAGACCAAGGCAAAATAGAAAGGACCCCTAACAAAAAAACCTCACACCTCACAAATCCAGGCGGTAGGCCATGGGTCCAGGCTCCCGGGGCGGCTCGAACTCCGGGGCTCGCTTAAAGCCCAGTTTCTCATAGATATGCCGGGCCGCCAGCATGAAGCGGCCGGTGTATAAAAAGATGGTGGGCAGCTTCAGCTCCCGGGCCCGACGCAGGCACTCCCGGGTCAGCCGGGCGCCCAGGCCTTGGCCCCGGGCCTTCGGGTGCACTGCCAGCAGGCGGATGGTCCCGGACCCCACCGGCCAGCGGCCCTGGCCGGAGCGACTGGCGTCGGGGAAGAACTGCACCACCCCCTGGATGGCCCCTTCCACTTCAGCCACCAGCAGCAGCCC
>JBEKDQ010000548.1:0-1029 GCA_050014275.1 Desulfobaccales bacterium
TCCAGATCGCCACCCCACCCCGGCATAGGCGCTCGAAGAAGCGCCTGATTGCCTTGAAGCCCGCGCAACCTGCGGGACCATTTAGGCCATGACGCAAGTCACGGGGAAAATGGGCACCCGAAATGGGGCGTCATGCTGCCGCAGGTCTTTTCGCTTGAGATCGGCGGGCCCTACCCCTTTATGTCGGTGGTGTCATGTCCCGCTTCCACACGCTGCGCAGCACGCCGAGCGCGATGGGTAAAGCACCAGCGAGGATGAAGGTCATGTCGCCCACCATGCGCACCCATTCCAGCTTGTGGTAGAGGCCGCCCATCACGAATGTCAGCCGTCGCGCGTGCCAGTACCCATGGGCGATGGAGTCCCAGAGTTGGAGAACGCCTCCGGGAAACAGGTCCAGGAGGATCATGAGGGCGAGACCCAGGTTGGCCCCCCAAAACCCTACCCGGATGAACTTCTCGGTTCCCTTCCAGACGGCGTCGGACTGCATGGCCCGCAGGCAAAAGACGAGAACCGCCAGGGCCAGCATCCCGAAGACGCCAAACAGGGCGGCGTGCCCATGGTTGGGGGTGAGTCCGGTGCCCACCTCGAAGTAAGACACAATCGGCAGGTTGATCAGGAAGCCGAAAATCCCTGCGCCGATAAAATTCCATACACCGACCGCCATAAGGAAGTAGATGGCCCACTTCTGGCTGGTGGCGAATTCCTGGCCGCACACGGAGCATTGCTCGTTCTTCAGCTTGATGAAGTCCCAGGCGTCCAGGGTTAGAAGCGTCAAGGGCACAACCTCCATAGCGGAGAAGCATGCCGCCAAGCCCATGTTGAGCGTCCCCTGACCGGTGAAATACCAGTGATGGCCCGTCCCAATGATTCCGGCGCTGAGGTAGAGGATGGCGTCGAGGTAGATCAGGCGCGTGGCGGTCCTGGTGCTGACCACACCCATCTGGTGGAACATGATGGCCACGAGGACCGTGGCGAAGAGCTCGAAGAATCCTTCCACCCAAAGATGGATGATCCAGAAACGCCAGTTAT
>JBEKDQ010000549.1:0-1027 GCA_050014275.1 Desulfobaccales bacterium
AATTGGCCGGCCCGCATGCGTTGGAACAAGTCCAGGTTCTCGGCCACCCTGCGGTTCCGGTTAGGGCTCTCTTTGCCCGGCTCAATTAGGGTGCCGCGGTAGTCCCTGACCTGGTCCGCAGTCAAATCGCAGACAAAGGCCTTGCCTTCCCGGACCAGGTGCACCGCGTATTCATACATCTGCTCGAAATAGTCCGAGGCGTAAAACAGGCGCGAACCCCAATCGAAGCCCAGCCAGCGCACGTCATTGATAATGGCTTCGACGTACTCCACCTCTTCCTTGCTGGGATTGGTGTCGTCGAACCTGAGGTTGCAAAGCCCGTCGAACTGCTGGGCAATGCCGAAGTTGAGGCAGATGGACTTGGCATGGCCGATGTGTAGGTAGCCGTTAGGTTCCGGGGGAAAACGGGTGCAGACCCGGCCTTCATTCTTGCCGGCGCGAAGGTCGGCGGCCACCAGGTCGCGAATAAAATCGGAAGGCTGCGCCTCAGTCTCGCTCATCTGGACCTCTAAAAAAGATTCCCAAAGGTGGTAAATTTAGCCACCCGGGTAATTAATAAACTAAGCCATTCCAGGCCAAAGGCAATCGCCGGCGGGGAGCGGCGGTCCAGCCCCCCGGGCGATGCCAATTTTGGCCCCGGCCGCCATTGATCGCCTCAGGGTTAAATTATATACTAGAAATCGGGGCGATACCCAATAGGGTCCGTTGACTATTTTGGATTGGCGAACTAATTAACTCAAGTTTCGCATCAAGTAACCACACCGGCCAGAGGCCTGGGTTACCCACTCCAGGTAGCCCAGGCGTCCCGCCTGTGCAGGTTACAGTGGTGCGAAACTTGAATAACTAATGAGGGTCTTGCAAAAGTCCGGTTAAACCGGTTAAGGCGTCTATTCCCCCTCCCCATGGGGGGAGGGGGTTAGGACCAAGGGACGTGTAGGGTGCGCACTGCGCACCATGCGTCTATTCCCCCTCCCACGGGGGGGTTAGGGGGAGGGGGGCGTCAGTAGTTGGTAACTATTGGATATTA
>JBEKDQ010000550.1:0-1025 GCA_050014275.1 Desulfobaccales bacterium
GGAGCCAGACCCAGCCGTTGAGCCCGGGCAGATTAAAATTGATGGGGGTGAGCTGCGGCGGCAGGAGGTTTTCCCGGTCGGCAGTGAGCAGCCCGGCAAAGACCCGGAAGCGCTCCGGGTCCAGCCGGGCCGCGGCCGAAATAAGCACCATCTCGGCGCCCGCGGTCCGCTCCGGCTTGATGATGAAGAGGACGTTGATCTTATCCAGGGGCCTCTTCCTCTCCATAATCAAGAATCAAGGCAGTAGTGTCCGGCAAGTTTTTGCTATGAGGCAGGCAATTGAGAATCGTTTGAACTTAGGCATGCCCACCAGCTAATCAATTCATGGAATTTACAAGCTATTTCCCTCTCCCCCCTTGGAGGTGTTTGGACCGGGGAGATGGGTAACAACCGTTCGGGGACATAGGTAACACATTTTTGGTTCGACAAAGGGTCCGAGTAAGGTTATGAGTTTGATGATATATTTATACTCCCCGGCGGAGGATAGGGCAACGCTGGAGAGCGGCCTGAGCGCCGACCGGGGGGCCATATGCCGGGGCAGGGCGGCAAGCTCTGCCCCTTTTTCTGCCCCGGCAGAGGCCCCCAAAGCGATAAACTCCGGGGGTCTGGGGGCTGGCCCCCAAAAAAATCATATTGGATTTTCGCAGTCGTCTGGTCATTTCTTCGACTTCGCCAGCGGCAGCAACTGCTCACTGATGATTTGCGCCGCCAGACGCGAACCGGCGGTATTTACGTGAACCACATCGTACATATATTTTGCCTCCCGGGGAATCAACCGGGCCAGATCGATGACCAGGACCCCGTTGCGGCGGCCCACCTGGACGGTAGCCTCATTAAATTTATCATAGATCTCCTTGAACTCCTGGGCGGAGACCTTGGAGTCGGACTCGAAGCCTTTCATGGACTGGCGGATCTTGTCATCCGGGTCGGACTTGATGCGGTTGAACTGGGTCATCAACACCGGCGTGATTCTCCGCGCCCGGCAAATATTGATGAAGGTCTGCAGGTTCATCTGGAACTCATCC
>JBEKDQ010000551.1:0-1019 GCA_050014275.1 Desulfobaccales bacterium
GCCCTAACATCATGGACCATTTCCCGGTAGTCATCATAGGAGCAGGACCGGCCGGCCTGACGGCAGCCTACGAACTGGCTAGCCTGGGCCTTAAGCCTCTCCTGCTGGAGAAGACCGGCAAGGTTGGGGGACTGGCACGCACCGAAATCTACCAGGGCTATCGCTTCGATATCGGTGGGCATCGCTTCTTCACCAAGAGCAGAAAGGTGCAGAAACTCTGGGAGACCATCCTGGGGGAGGACTTCCTGGAGGTGCCCCGTCTTTCCCGCATCTATTATAACAACCGCTTCTTCCATTATCCCCTGGAATTCCTTGATACGCTTAGCAAACTGGGTCTATGGGAAAGCAGCCGGATCCTCTTAAGCTATGTTAAAGCCCGGATCTCGCCTTCAATCCCGGAGGAAAACTTTGGGCAATGGGTGAGCAACCGTTTTGGCCGGCGTCTCTTTGAAACCTTTTTTCAGCACTATACTGAGAAGGTCTGGGGCGTCTCCTGTCAGGAGATCGGGGCGGAATGGGCAGCTCAGCGCATTGACGGCCTGTCCTTGATGAAGGCCTTGGCCCATGCCCTCTGGAAGAAAGATAACGGTGGCAAAACCTTAATAAAAAAATTCCATTACCCTGTTTACGGGTCTGGACAGATGTGGGAGCGCTTACAACAAAAGGTGCAAAATTTAGGAGGACAAATACGGATTAACAGCAAAGTAATCAGTTTGGGCCTGAAAGGCCGCCGGATCCATGAGATCGTGGTGCAGGAGGGCGAGGAGAAAAGGGTCTTGGCCGGCTCCTTTGTCATTTCTAGTATGCCCCTGTCCGAACTCATCGCCCGACTGGACCCACCACCGCCGACCGAGGTGATAGAGGCAGCTCGGAACCTGAGCTATCGGGATTTTATTCTCGTAGGTCTAATCATCAACCGTCCGCACCTCTTTCCAGATCAATGGATTTACGTCCACAGCCAGAAAGTCAAGGTGGGGCGCATTCAGAATTTTAAGAACTGGAGCGCGGCAATGGTGCCT
>JBEKDQ010000552.1:0-1016 GCA_050014275.1 Desulfobaccales bacterium
GCAGGGTTTACCGGCCAGGGCGATGGCGGGACCGCCGTCGATCGCCTTTAGGTCCTGCTGCGGTTCAACTGGCTGAAAATTTGACGAATTTTATTAGGCCGACGTCCTCACCTCCTCCTTGGGATCTCGTGCCTGAAATACCCCGGACCACGGTAGCCGGCACTTCGACCCCAGGCCCGGGGCCTTCCCTGACAACGGGGTATAAACCATCTGAGCCGCCCCTGGCCCCGGAGGCACCCCGGGCGTCGCAGGGGGCGGCCGCCAGGATCACCGCGTTGGAAAGAATTGGAAAAATTTGTTTATTTTGTTAGGGTCAGCAATTAATCCGGAAAATCACCATAGCACCCAAATAAAAACCCCCCCATGTCCGGCCCCGGTAAGGGGCCGCCACCGGAGTATCCAATAAACCTTGACAAGAATCGGCAAAGGTTTTCACAAAAAACAGGCGCGGTACCCAACCCCGGCGGTGTTCCCAGCCATAATCCATAATTATGAATTATCTGTCAATGATATTTTATTATCGGGAATTGGTGGAGATGTTTAAGGATAGGCCCCGGGGTTTCCCTCAAGCCCCGGTCTTCACTTTCAAAGGGCTGTCCATGGCGGATATGAAGCGGAGCTTTGCCACCGCCTGCAAGCAGGCAAGGATTGAAGATTTTACCTTTCTCGGTCTGCGACATACTGCCATCAATACTGGCGGAGGCAAGGCACTACTTTAGGATCATGGCAGCAAGCAGCCATCGGACCTTGAGTGTCTTCCCGCGGTAACACACCGTGAGCAAGGATGAATTGCGGGCTTTGGTGGGGGAGCAATGGTAAAGATATTCACCTATATATTCACCAGGGCAAAAAAGGGGTTAGCCCAAAACGGCTAACCCATTAATTTTTATGGCTCCCCGGGACGGACTCGAACCGCCGACCAAGTGGTTAACAGCCACCCGCTCTACCAGCTGAGCTACCGGGGAGTGATGTCTGCTGCTGGCTGGGGGACCAGGATTCGAACCTGGATAGGCAGA
>JBEKDQ010000553.1:0-1016 GCA_050014275.1 Desulfobaccales bacterium
CCCAAAAAGAGGCTCCGACCAGCGCCACCTTTTCGAAGTCGCCCCGGTGTTTCAGGTCCAGCTTGACATCCTCCCACCAGGCCCCCGGGGTCCAGCCCCGAAAGTCCGGGTCCAGATGAAACAAGAGACGCACCTTGCCGTGCTCCCGGATAACCATTCTCAGGCGGGGAACGAAGACCTCCCGGTAATCCTGGACGGTGAGCCGCTCCCTGGCCCGCAGCCACAGGAGCGGGCCTTCGCTTTCCGGCATAACCTCCAGCATGGGGCCCCTCCAAAGCTTTTATGCTGCAAGTTGGTACGTCACGCAGGTGGGCCTGGCCCACTTCTCCAACCGGCGGGCCAACTTATGGTAGGGAGTGCCCACGCCTCATAAACAAGTTAATGAGCCCGCACCGGAAAGTCAAAGTAAGGGTGCGTCGCATCCACTCTTAATGACTCGTAAGACGCGTCCTACCCGGTACGCCGGCCCGTCCCGCCTTATATGTAGGCATGGACAGGTTCCCGGAAATCTTGCTGGGAGTTTTGCCGGGTCTGCCTCCCTGACAGGCAGCGTATTTCTTGTGAGGGTCTTGCAAGAGGAAGGTTAAACCGGTTAAGGCGTCTTTTCCCCCTCCCCACGGGGGGAGGGGGTTAGGGGGAGTGGGGCGTCAGTCGTTGATAACTATTGGATAATGCGTAACTACTTTCATCACCCCCTCCCGGTGTCGCCCCCTCAAGGGGGAGGGAACAAGTCATTAATGTTGATTTCGCTATTGAATATGACTTTTCCAAGATGCTTTTTTATTCCCATTTAGAGAGATTATCTTGGAAGCCCAAAGAACATCCGCGCCACTCTCTACCAAGTTGCCGTCAAACATAGAAAAATCTGTGGTAGGGGCGCACCCAGGCGTGCGCCCACCCAAGGGCGGACACCGCGGTCCGCCCCTATACCATAACAAGATTAGGGCTTCTGGGAGGCGCCCGGCTGGAAATCCTGGGGCTCCTCCTCCCTGAATGTCTTGATTTCTATGATCCCT
>JBEKDQ010000554.1:0-1014 GCA_050014275.1 Desulfobaccales bacterium
TCAACCGGCTCTGTCTGCTGCTCTCGCCCCTGGCCTTGTTGGTGATCCTGGGATACTCCCTCACCAAGCGTTTTACCTCCCTCTCCCACCTGGTGCTGGGTCTGAGCCTGGGCCTCGCCCCGCTGGGAGGCTGGCTGGCGGTGCGAAGCGACCTGAGCCTCTCGGTGCTGACTCTAGCCGCGGCGGTAATCTTTTGGGTGGCGGGCTTCGATATCCTCTACTCCCTCCAGGACGAGGACTTCGACCGCCGCCTGGGGCTCTCCTCCTTGCCGGCCAGGTTGGGGGCCACCGGCGCCAGGCGTCTGTCAGCCTTATTTCACATGGGAGCGGCTGCCTTTTTCGGCCTCACCGGCCTGTTGGCCGGTCTGGGTGCGGTCTATGCCGGAGCGGTGCTTCTCACCTCCCTGATACTGCTCTTCCAGCATGTCCTTCTCTCCAGCCGGAATCCTTTACGCCTGCCCCCGGCCTTCTTCACCCTCAACGGTCTGGTGGGTCTGGGCCTGGCCCTGGCCACCTGGCTATCGCTGGCCGTTTAGGCATGGGTTCCCCATCTCTGACCAATTACCGAAATCTCCCTTTCCCTGGCCTCCAGTTGGGGGTGGCCTACCACTTTTAAACGGCAGCGCTGCCGATTTCACCGCGGCCCTTTGGGGGCCGCTTTTTGTTTGTGGGGAAGTTCCTCCAGGAGAAGGGAAACTGCGACCTGGGGCGCAAATCAAACCCTAGTTGTCATCCGTAGGGCTGGGATGATATGGTGAGGCGGGCTTTGCCCGGGAGGGGCGAATACTTTATAATGCAAATCCGGGAACCTGGTTAACGTCGATGTTTCTCCAGCAATTACTCAATGGCCTCACCAGCGGCAGCGTTTACGCCCTCATTGCCCTGGGCTACACCATGATCTATGGCATTCTGGGCCTGATCAATTTTGCCCAGGGAGAGATTTACATGTTCGGGGCCTTTGTGACGGTGTTGCTGCTGGCCGGCGGGCGGGTCCCTTTTCTCCTGGCCTGCGGC
>JBEKDQ010000555.1:0-1011 GCA_050014275.1 Desulfobaccales bacterium
TGGCCCAGGCGGCTGCGGCCGCGGGCAACGTGGTCCTGCCCTTTTCCCTGACCCGGGAGGAAAGGGGGGCCAATCCGGATGAGGCGGCCTTGCTCGATAAGGCCGGTTTGGAGATCCCCGGCCCGCCCCCCCGGGAGCCGGAGGGGGGAATAAAATACCACGCCGTGACCACCCCGGTCCGGCCCCTGCTGGATGGGGCCCAGGCCCTGGGCAATGTGGAATGCCATCCGGATGCGGACGGCATCTACCGCCGCGTCCCACTGGTCTTGCCCTTTAAGGACCGCTGGCTTCCCATGCTGGGCTTTGCCGCCTTTCACCGCTTCGGCAATAATGAGCCCCTGAGGTTTGAGAAAAACCGCCTACTTCTTGGGAACCTGCAGATTCCTCTGGACGACCGGGGCAACCTCCTCCTCAAGTTTCGCGGCCCCAGCCGGAGCCACCGGCGCTTTGCCGCGGCCAACGTCATCTCTTCCGAGGCCCGGCTGCGCCACCAGCTACCGCCCATCTATCCGCTGGAGGATTTTGCCGGCAAGTGGGTCCTGGTGGGACTCACCGCCCCGGGTTTGTATGACCTCAAGGCCAGCCCCATGAGCGGTGTCTTCGCCGGGGTAGAGGTGCACGCCACCTTGTTGGACAACCTGCTCCAGAAGGATTTTCTCCGGACCCTGCCCGGCTGGGCTTTATGGCTATGGGCCTTGCTACTGGCGGCGGTCATGGCCGTCGTCGTCCTGTTCTTCCGGCATCTCCTGGTTACCCTGGCGGCCTTTCTGCTGCTGCTGCTGGTTTATCTGACCCTGGCGGCCCTGGCCTTCCGCAGCGGCTGGTGGGCCGACCCGCTCCTGCCGGGGCTGGCCCTGGCCCTGAGTTTCGGGTTGGCCACCGCATACAGCTATGCCACCGAGGGCCGCCAGAAGCTTTACATCCGCCGCATGTTCGGCCAGTATATGTCCGAAACCGTCATCAGCGATCTCCTGGCGCACCCGGAGAAACTGCAACTGGGAGGCGAGCGCC
>JBEKDQ010000556.1:0-1004 GCA_050014275.1 Desulfobaccales bacterium
TCCCAAAGGAGATCTGCCCATGGAGAAGTCCAATCCGGAGGATAGGGGCCGGGACCTTCAGAGCGGCGCCTTGATCCGCCTGCGAGGGATTTATCCTTCCCTGAAAGCGGCCTTGCAGAAAGTGGCGTGCCTGATCCTGAGTCAGCCGGAGATGGCCATCTATGCCTCGGTCAATGAAGTGGCGGCGGCCGCCAGGGTCAGCGAGGCCACCGTCATGCGCTTTTGGCGCATCCTGGGTTATAAGGGTTTTCAAGATTTCAAGATCTCCCTGGCCCGGGAACTGGTGGTGCCGCCACCGCGGCTGCCGGAAGATGGGGGTCCCACCGCCCTGGTGCGGTGGATCTTCAAGGCCAACCTCGCCGCCCTGGAGGAAACCCTGGAAGTTGTGGAGATGCGGCAGTTGCTCCAGGCCGGGGAACTCTTGGGAAAATGCCGGCGGCTGATCATTGGCGGCTTTCGAGGCTCGGGGCTGGCGGCGCAATATGCCGCCGTTCGCTTCCCCCGCCTGGGGCTGGAGCTCCGCTGCTTTACCGAGACCTATCAGATGGCCATCAGCGCGGCCCTCCTGGGGAGGGAAGGCGCCCTGCTGGCCATCTCCCACTCGGGTAGTACCCATGGAATCCTGGCCTCGGCCCGGGTGGCTAAAGACAGCGGGGCCCGGGTCCTGGCCATCACCAGCAACCCTTTGGCTCCCCTGTCCCGGATAGCGGATCTGGTGCTGGTGACCGCGGGCCGGGAGATGACCGCGGCCCCGGACTGCCTGGCCGCCTTTCTCAGCCAGATCTCCATCATCGACAGCCTGGCCACCTTGATGAAGCTGGCCCGGCCCGATGAGGCCCGGGCCAATCTGGCCAAGATCGAGAGAGTCCTCTCGATGCCGGTTTAATTTTTCCGGACAGGACCGACCGCGATGCGCCAAGCTCAGCTAAGGCAGGAAATTGTCCGGGTCTGCCGGATGTTGCACCAAAAAAATTACCTCGCAGGCACCGACGGCACTGTCAGTG